>NZ_JACGVM010000017.1:0-103131 GCF_014077195.1 Colwellia sp. BRX9-1 | reverse complement strand
GGTTCGAACGTCTTGTTAGAAACATTGGATGTTTGCCGTTCAATATTCGTAACCAACAGAGGCATATTCCACTTATCAAATATAGTAAACTAATCGATTGATAAATGGATTGGTCCAACTATAAGCCATTTAACAAGGACAAGTAAGAGTTCACTATTTGCTCCCTCGTCACTTTTTTAACCAACAATTAAAACCTCTTAATGGGGTGTTAGGAAGCTAAATGAAGGTTCAGCATATCATCGACGATTTAGAGTCTGTCTTTAGCAAGCAGCCTGAAACAAAAGACTATGATGTCGCCTTTGCTTGTTACTCAGAAGATGGGTCAGGAAGTATAGAAATTGACTACGTGGAAGCCTTTGATTGGGATGAAGATGAAGAATTTTTTCTTATTCCTGAAAACTGTGCGAAACACTATGAGCGAGAAGCCGTTAAGTATAAAGCAGCGCACTTTGTAGAAGAATTAAAAAACATTAAAATTGAGAACTTTTCAGAATTTGAAACTTATGTAAGAGAAAAGATTAAAATAGCAAAGGACGGTTCTGTTATTTCATTAAACTCACCTATGTGGGGAACAGGCGTTCACGATATTGAGAAGTTTGTATATTTCTATCACGGTAAAGAGAGAGCTTAGCTAAAGTAATACTGTGATCTCTTTTATCCATTATCTTTTCTTGGTGCCATTTGTAAGCCTAAAGTATCAGTAAAATTATAATTTATGTCTTTTGCGGCCTTAACTTAAATATTGCCTAATGGTTATGCTATTTTGCTATGACACATCAATAGTATAGTAATTAAACAATCAGGTCTTTCTAAATAACATCATAATCATGAGTAATAGATAGTGTTACTTAGAGTGTTAATTAGCGGTGGGATTTCATAACACAATATAGGTCTGTAAAAAGCGTTATAATTTTGCTGATTAGTCGTTTAGATTGGTCTTTAGGCATAAAAAAAGACGTCCTAGGACGTCTTGATTCATTAATATGGTCGGAGTAGCAAGATTCGAACTTGCGACCTCACGTCCCCCAGACGCACGCGCTACCAAGCTGCGCTATACCCCGAATCAGTAAACATTAAGAGGGTTAATCTGTTTACTGCCTGTATAATAATGGTTTAAATACTGATTGCAATATAAAATATAGAAAATCAATCTGTTAGTTTATTTATTGTTCAATTTCTCTGCCTGCTTACTAAACTGCTTAATAAAGTTAACCCCATCAATCATTAATGGAAAATCAGAGTTTACCATTATGGGAGCCGCTAATTGTCGAGAGTAGCTTTGGAAATTACCGTTTTGATCAATAAACACCGATTTGTCTTTACTAAATACCATCATGCCATCGTCCATGGTATTGGCAATAATACGGTCTTTGGATAACCGCAGAACATTTTTACCATTACTATAGGTTGTTTCATTAATTTCACAGTTTAACCATTCCTGTATAAGGGTTGGTTGAATATCCATGTGACTGGTTAAATGGCTCACTGTTTTACTTTTACTTTCAGGTAAAATAAGTAACGAAGGTTTAATAGATAAACTGGTCGCCTTGGTCTTATTGCCAACGGAAGTGATCCAAATAATATCTTTAGTTTGTTTTGTTTTTTGTGCTAGTAGCAAAGCATCCATAAACAATTCAAATTGGTAAGTATTACTGTCAGCAAAATAAAATAAATGTAAGCCTACAGGTAAGCTATTAAGCTTATCAGCAAAGACTAGTGATGAAATATTATCAAGTGTCGTTTGCTGGCTAAATAAATGTTCAAAACCTTGTGATTCTGAAACTAGTTCTTTATTTATCTTGTCATGGATCATTGTGTAAGAACTTGCCAACTTATTTCTGTCTAATAATTGAAAGAGTAAAGGGATCGCCTTTTGTTCTTCCAAGCCTTCTTGGTAAATACTAGGCAAGCTGTAAAACAAGTTAAACCACGCGTTTTTGTGTAAGGCGTTATCTATATGATGTTCGAGCGTTAACTGGTTTTGGGTGTTTCTCTGCTTGAATTGCTTGATTTGCTTATCTGTTAAGCTCACATCGTTAACCACCATAAATACTGATTTTTGTATTGGTGTTTGTGATACACACGCTTCATTGAGCAACGGGTATTGAGGAATAGCATTGGTAAAGGCTAGTGGGCTTGTTGTTCTTTCTATGTATGCTTCACGGTCAAACATACCGTATTTGGTGAGTAATGTTTTTGCCGTCGAAGGGTATGACAAAGGTAATACTGTGTCTTGCCTTAAAATATCATATTCTAAGTTCGCATCAGCCCAAATATGTAATAAGTGGCTAAAGAAAAAAGAACAGACTAAACCAATAACAACAAATTTTGCGAAGACGACTTTCTGTAAGTCTCTTAAATGTTTCCACGCATAATTACTCAGAATTAATTCAAAGGCTAAAATAAACAAGGTTAATACGATACTAACAAACCAAAACATACGGCTGTTATGTTGTATTTGCGTGCTAATTAGATCAACAATTTGTGCGCTTGAAGAAGCATTTAGATGGTAACCCAAACTGTTATATATATAAGCATCTAGCAGTAATATTAACAATTGCAGGGTAAAGACCACAGAGGCTGTTGCTCGAATAAAACGGGTATGTGGAAATATTAAGGTGATCGGGAATAGTATTAAAACAAAAGTCATAAAGGTTAAAAAACCCATATGACTAAACCACGTGGTGATTAAATAAAATTGTCCAAGGAATGTCTCGGGACCTCCTTCACTAAAAATATAAAAGGATGATAATCCAATGGCGGCAATTATATTAAAAAAAGTGAACCAATGGCTCCAACTGATCAGGTGTAACAGGCGCTTGCTATACGTTTTTGAATCAAATGCAACCATAGTTAATTATCATTCTCTTATTATTGTAGTTTATCAATTCTATATTTTATGAATATAGTGGTAATTATAGGACCGACTTTTTTAAAGCATTAGTGAAATTGGTTACAATATCAGCTCTTTTTGCTTCAGGAATATTTTTATTAATAATTTCTGTTAAGGTATTTCCTAAGCACATTAGCGCTAGATCAGGGGTTGCAGACTCATTAACTAAAACATTATGTAAATCTTGGATAATTTTTTCTACACGTTCATTCGAATACTTGGATACAATAGGCATCTTAAATACTTAATAGGTTATTTGATAGATTGGTACAAGTTTATCAAATGCCTGAACAATATAAAACTGGCCTTTAACTATGAGCTTAATTATTTCAAACATTGCCCTACATTTTTTAACCAAAAAAGAAGAAACCGGTGAAGTTGTGCTGCGTTTAGGGCCAGAATCTATCGAAATCAGCAATAAGATTGAAAATTTTGTTGATGGACTTCATAAAATCTATAATGCTAAAGCGAGTAAAGCCTACGGACATTTTACCACTATGCCTGCAGCAGGAGATACTGCTCGTTTTGTTGATATTATGGAAAGCTATTTAGGTGAATCACAAAGTTTTTATGCTTTTAGTAGTCAGGCGGCTAATTTATTAAAAAATGAATTGGAAAAATATAACCTGGCAGAAACCGGCTACTTAGTTGTTTGTCACTATGAGTACATGGGCGGTCGTTATTTACTTGCTACAGTGATCCCCGTTTCTGAACATTATTCTGTCGATGGCGAATTAAATATTTCTGCTGACAAACACCTTGATACCGCGCGTATGCAATTAGCAGCGCGTATCGATT
Organism: Colwellia sp. BRX9-1; assembly: GCF_014077195.1. Classification (NCBI taxonomy): domain Bacteria; kingdom Pseudomonadati; phylum Pseudomonadota; class Gammaproteobacteria; order Alteromonadales; family Colwelliaceae; genus Colwellia; species Colwellia sp. BRX9-1. Next base: position 99,440 of record NZ_JACGVM010000017.1, on the reverse strand, counting down.
TATTTGATTATAAAGAAAACCAGCAAGGTAATAAGTATGTTTCGTTTATCAAAGGTAGAGCGGGTCGTGTTGTTTCTGATTTCTTTTTAGACTTTTTAGGTTGTGAAGAAGGCTTAAATTCCAAAGAACAAACACAAACGTTAGTGCAGGCCGTTGAAGATTATGTTGCTGTTAATCAACTTGATGCGACAGAAAAACAGAATACTCGCAAAGAATTATTGAGTTACTGTAAAGAACAAAAAAGTGCTGCTCAGGATGTCTCCATTCAAGAAATAGGGCAAGTGATCAAGCAAGAGGGCGCCACTCAAGATTTTCACCAATTTTGCCAAGAGCAATCTTATCCGTTGGAAGAATCTTTTCCACATGATCAAACGGTTGTTAATAAGGTCACTAAGTACTCAGGGTATGGTAACGGGATCAGCTTGAGCTTTGAACGCAGTCACTTTGGCGAAGACGTTGTTTACAATGCGGCAAATGAAAGTATTACTATTTATAAAGTACCACCAAATTTAAAAGATCAATTATTAGCGTTATTGCAAACGGCTGATAAGAAAGAGCAAGACGCTCATCAATCTGAAAATACAGAATTTTAAACTTAGTTAACTAATTTATAGGTATAAAAATGACAACATTAACCATTACTCGCCCAGACGATTGGCATGTACATTTACGCGATGGCGATGCTTTAACGACCACAGTTCCAGATACTAGCCGTTACTTTGGCCGCGCTATTATTATGCCAAACTTAGTTCCTCCAGTTACCAATGCTGAATTAGCGACGCAATATCATCAACGCATTATGGCTGCTAATGTAAACGGCTCAAAACAAAGTACGCCATTTCAACCATTAATGGTGCTTTATTTAACTGATAAAACCACCGTACAAGAAATATACGACGCTAAAGCAACGGGTCTTGTTTTTGCTGCTAAGTTGTATCCTGCTGGGGCAACGACAAACTCTTCTTCTGGTGTGACGAGTGTTGATAACATCGCTGATGTACTTACAGCAATGCAAGAAGTGGGCATGCTTTTATTGATCCACGGCGAAGTGACTGACAGCCATATTGATATATTTGATCGTGAAGCGATATTTATTGAAACTATTTTAACGCCCTTAGTAGCAAAATATACGGAATTAAAAATAGTTTTAGAACATATAACCACTAAAAATGCGGTTGAATTTGTTGAGCAAGCAGGTGATAACGTTGCGGCGACAATTACCGTTCACCATTTATTATTTAATCGTAACGATATGTTAGTTGGCGGAATTAAACCTCATTACTACTGTCTACCTATTTTGAAACGTAACATTCATCAACAAGCATTAATTGCTGCAGCAACTGGAGGCAGTCGTAAATTTTTCTTAGGCACTGATTCTGCTCCTCACCCACAACATGCCAAAGAATCTGCTTGTGGCTGTGCGGGATCTTATACGGCACATGCTGCAATTGAGCTTTATGCTGAAGCATTTGAAGCAGCAGGGGCCTTGGATAAATTAGAGGGCTTTGCGAGTTTACATGGGCCAGCATTTTATAATTTACCCGTTAATAACGATAAAATAACTTTAGAAAAAGCCCAATGGCATGTACCAGCGACGATGTCGTTTGGTCATGATGTTGTTGTGCCAATCCGTGCTAACGATACTATTGCTTGGCAAGTAAAAGACTAGATTTAAATAGGAAGTAATAATGCAATTATTTGTAAATGATTTAACGGTCATTGATTTTTCATACTGTTGCCAGGAACGTGGCATTGTCGGCGAGAGTTGGATCGTTGATGTACTCCTTGATGGTGCTCTCAATGAAATGAGCATGGTGCTTGACTTTGCTGTGGTTAAAAAGCAAATTAAAGCAATTATAGATGATGCTGTTGATCATAAATTATTATTACCGATGAAAAACGAATGTATTACTGTTTCTGATTCATTACATCAGGAAAACCATGAATATGTTGATTTTATTAGTGAGCGAGCCAGTTACTATTTACAGTCACCAAAATGTGCTTTTGCTAAAATTACTAGCGATACGATTGATGTAGCATCTGTTACTGAGCATTTAACCGCAATAATTCTTGAGCAATTACCACAAAATGTTCAAGGTCTTAAGCTAACCCTTCGACCAGAGAATATAAGTGGCGATTTTTACCACTACACCCATGGTTTAAAATTACATGACGGAAATTGTCAGCGTATTGCCCATGGTCACCGTTCTACTATTCATATCTTACAAAAAGGTCAACGGGTAGCTGCATTAGAAAAAGCTTGGTGCTTACGTTGGCAAGATATTTATATTGCTTCAGATGTTGACCGTGTTGCAAAAGCAGATATTGAACTGTCAAATTTTGCTCAACATAATTTGACGCCCGATCACCATTTCTTTTCTTATACCGCGCCACAAGGTCGCTTTGACATAGCGGTTGAGAATAAGGTATTAGACGTTGTCGATTGTGACTCAACCGTTGAGCTTTTAGCCGACTTTATTGCCAGACAATTAGTTGCTGATAATCAAAGTGATGTAACGGTTGTTGCCTTTGAAGGTGTTGGTAAAGGCGCTATTGCAAATGCTTAATACTAAAAAAATTAAGCTTATAACCTTTTGTTTAGTCGGTGTTTTTTTTAGTCCGCATACGTTTGCTGATATTAAGCTTTCGGGAGAAATAAAGCAGGGCGCTTTAGTCATAGGTAAAACAGCTAATAATAATGTTGTTACTTTTGATGGGAAAGTGCTGCCTTTATCTGCATATGGCGATTACGTTTTTGGATTTAGCCCCGATGATGAGAAAACACATCAATTAGTGATCACTCAGCCAAATGGTGAAAAAGAATTAAAGTCTTTAACACCGGCAAAGCGTCAATACGATATACAGCGTATTGAAGGTATTGCCAAAAAAATAATGAACCCAAATCCGAAAGCTATTACTCGTTCTAAGCAAGATGGCGCGCAAGTGAGTGCAGCCAGAAAAACCTTAAGTACTAAAACTGATTTTGCTAACGGATTTATTGCACCAATAACAGGTATTATTACTGGTGTTTATGGTAGCCAACGGGTTTTTAATGGTGTGCCTAAACGTCCACATTATGGTTTAGATTACGCAGGAAAAACCGGCGATCCAGTCAAAGCTCCCGCAGCGGGCACTGTGGTAATGTTCGTACCTGATATGTTTTATTCAGGTGGCACTATGATAATTGATCACGGTCATGGTATTACTTCTAGTTTTTTACATTTAAGTAAATCTTACGTTAAAACCGGTGACGAAGTTAAAAAAGGACAAGTTGTTGCTGCCGTTGGCTCTAGTGGCAGAACTACAGGTCCTCATTTAGATTGGCGTATTAATTGGTTCAATATGCGCTTAGATCCCGCATTAGCGTTAAGAGCTGTTGCCATTAAATAGAAAATATTAACGCTATATATTAAGGTCTACATTCATTTATTAAGTCAGTAGTAAGTTATACAAATAAATGAGTGTAGGATTAATTAACCCGTCGTTTTTTACCACTTTCAGCACGTTTCTTATTTTCACTTTGAACATATACCGTATCGGTTGTTGCCATGCTTGCATGGCCCAGATCTTCTGAAATATCTTTAAGAGGGCGCCCACGTTCAATTTCCATACTTGCACCGGTATGCCTTAACCAATGGGCAGAAGCTTCTTTCAATTTTAATGCCTTATTTTCACCTTCGGATCTACGCATATTTTCATGTGCTTGATCAAAAACACTTTGAACTAAACGGCGTAAATGTCGAGATGTCATACCACCTTGGCCACGAACTTTCTCAACAAGAATTGAATTTTCATTACTTGATGGCAAACCTAATAAACCTCGGGAAGAGCGGTAACGCTCTAAAAAAGGTAAGAAATCAAGAGGAACCGTGATGTCACGCAATTTACGGCTTTTTCCAAAGACTTTAAGCCACCAATTTTCATCATCATCTTGCCAAAAGTGTCCCATTGTAGGTGACCAATTTTCACGTTCTGATAGTTCGGAAATTCTTAAAAAAAGGGTTTTTAATGCAGATATAACAAATAAATTTCGTTCAAATAGTGGGTTTTCATCAGCCATTTCAATGGCTGTATCTAAAACATATTGCCATTGGCTAGCGGTTAAACGTTTAACTTCTTTAACTTGAGAGTCTATTATAAAATGTCGGCAATCTTTTTTAGCTATTTGTGCAGGATTACCAATGCAAAAATCCTCAGCCATTAAATAGTTGTAGAAAACGATAATTGCGGTAAACATTGATGAAAGTGTTTGTTGTGATGGACGATATTTTTTCTTATCAATGATGTATTCAGATTTTAGACTTTTAGGTGCTTGGATTTTATACGGGAACCAAAGCTCATTAGCCAAGGAATAGCCATTGGATATTTTGAAACGTTCTTGATTTGATGTACCAATCCAAGTAACTGGTGGCTGCCAACAAAAGTCAGCATATTCAAGTAAGTCTGATTTACGTAATTGGTCTATTGGTTTTTTCTTTTCAATAAATGACCACAAAAGAAAACGTTCAACGTCGTTTCTAAATCGGTCATAAGTGTGAGTAGATTTATTTCTACCTATATAAGTAAGGAAGATTTTCCCCCAATCAAATTGTTCAAGCCACCAAGGTTCATTTGATGAGAATATTTTATCTAACTCTGGGTAGTCATCAAAATCAAAATCACACAAATCAATGTATGGTGGATATAAAGGAACAGGTTTATTTAACAACATTATTTTGAAAACCAAGTAGATAGTACGTATAAAGGCAGTCTAAACCATTATACGTACTATGTCCAATACTGAAGAGTATCGGACATAGTGAGCTATGTGGAATATAGGGAAGTGCTCCCCGTAATTACTCGTAGATTAAAAAACTTCTGATCTGCTATTTTAGTCTTAATCTACTTTAATTTTTTTCATAAACTTGTCGTCTAGCAACGCGATAAATTACGAACGTTGTTTATCGCGTCAAGTGTTAAGGCGCTAACCCTAGTCGTTGAAATGCAAAAGCACCAATACCTACTAGCACTAATAATAAAACAAGCTTACTTTTAACGGCTGAAGTATTTCTGTAAATACGAGGTTTATGTTCTTGTATCACTTTAGCTTCAACACCTTCAATACGACAATTAACGGCTTTGCTTTTACCGTTAGTTTGCTTTTCTACTTCAAAGTAAATTAAATCACCTACTTTAGGTTTTCTGCTCATCTCTTTTAATGATGATATATGAATAAAGGTATCTTTAGCCAGTTCACTCGATTGAATGAAGCCAAAACCTTTATTATCTTTCCAACTTGTTAATTGTCCTTTGTGCATCACGATTCCATTACAGCGTTTGGTTATAAACTATTAAAGCTTGTTCTAGGGTAAATATCATAATAATTATCATTAAAAAAGACCAGTCGAATTTGGTTCGACTGATCCTCTTTACTATAACTTAATGACGTTAATATTACATATGGTCAATAATACAATCACCAAACTCTGAACATGTAACGAGTGTTGCACCATCCATCAAACGTTCAAAATCGTAAGTGACTGTTTTAGCGTTAATGGCACCTGACATACCTTTAAGTAATAAATCAGCAGCTTCAACCCAACCCATATGTCTCAACATCATTTCTGCTGACAAAATAACAGAGCCTGGATTAACTTTGTTCAAACCCGCATATTTTGGTGCTGTGCCATGTGTTGCTTCAAAAATGGCAATATCATCATTCATGTTCGCGCCTGGTGCAATACCAATGCCGCCAACTTGTGCTGCTAATGCGTCAGATATATAGTCACCGTTCAAATTTAATGTTGCGATAACACTGTATTCTGCGGGTCTTAATAAAATTTGCTGTAGCATTGCATCAGCAATAACATCTTTAATGATGATCTCTTTACCCGTTTTTGGGTTTACAAATGAACACCAAGGACCACCCGCAATAAAGTCAGCACCAAATTCATCACGTGCTAATTGGTAACCCCATTCTTTAAAGGCACCCTCGGTATACTTCATGATATTACCTTTGTGTACTAAAGTTACCGACTCTCTGTCGTGATCAATAGCATACTGAATGGCTTTTCTCACTAAGCGTTCGGTACCTTCTTTAGATACTGGCTTAATACCTATGCCACAGTTCTCGGTGAAACGAATTTTTGTTGCGCCCATTTCATCGATTAAAAACTTAATCATTTTCTTCGCTTGATCAGATCCCGCTTTATACTCAATACCAGCATAGATATCTTCTGAATTTTCTCGAAAAATAACCATATCTACTTCGCTTGGTTTTTTAACTGGGCTTGGTACACCGGTGAACCATTGTACTGGGCGTTGGCAAACATATAGATCTAATATTTGTCTAAGTGCTACGTTTAATGAACGCATGCCACCACCTACAGGTGTAGTTAACGGCCCTTTTATACCAACTTTATATTGCTTAAACATTTCTAATGTTTCATCAGGTAACCATGTTTCTGAATCGTAAACTTGGGTTGCCTTTTCACCGGCATAAACTTCCATCCAGTGGATCTTACGATCACTGTTATAAGCTTTTTCAACAGCAGCGTTAACAACTTTTATCATTGGCGGTGTTACATCGATGCCAATACCGTCACCTTCAATAAAAGGGATAATAGGATTATTCGGGACACATAGCTGCCCGTTTTCACAGGTAATGGCTTGACCTTCAGTCGGGATTGTTACGTTCGTAGACATATATGATTCCTCTTCTTTAGCACAATAACGTTAACAGGTATTAACTTTAAAGCTATATTGTTTGAATTATGGATAAAACTGCTTATTTTAGTATAGGTTATCTTTACTTGAATGTTAAAAATAAATGAAAAAGACCTGCAACACTAATACAAAATAGATGATATTGACTATAACCGAGGTGAATAATTTAAACAACCGTTTAAATTATGTGTTTGAAAGCTATTAATAACCGCTAATGAAATAAAATAGCTTGGTGAAAGTAAACTATCTTGAGATAATTACTTTTAATATTATTTTTTAGGATTGTTGATGAAACTATTAGTACGTAACTTATCTCGCTCTACAACCGAACAAGAAATTCGGATTTTATTTTCAGCTCATGGTGGTGTCACCGAATGTACTTTAGTTTTAGACCAAGAAACGGGAAAATCTAAAGGTTTCGCGTTTGTGGCAATGCCTAATGAAGCAGAAGCTAAAAAAGCGATTAAAGCACTGCACGAAACTAGAATTGGTAGTAATAGAATTAGAGTGAAAATATCTAAGTAAGACTAATTATCATTATTAGCATTCAATAAAAAGGCTGAGTATCAATTAAGATACTCAGCCTTTTTTATCTTTATAACTTAACGAATGTTACGTTACAGTAAGCTAGACAATATAGTATTAAACGTTTCGCTTGGACGCATCGCTTTACGCGCTAGGTCAACATCAGCATAATAATAACCGTTGATGTTCATTGAAGGACCTTGAGCGGCATTTAATTCAGCAATAATTTTAGCTTCTTGCTTAGTTAATGCTTGAGCAATAGCAGTAAAACTCGCTTTTAACTCTTCATCATTTGTTTGTTCAGCAAGTGCTTGTGCCCAGTACATAGCAAGATAAAAATGGCTACCACGGTTATCTAATTCACCCACTCTACGTGAAGGCGATTTGTTTTCATCGAGGAACTTACCTGTTGCTGAATCTAGCGTATCAGCAAGTACTTGCGCTTTGTTATTCTTGGTATGAACGCTTACATGTTCTAAAGAAGCAGCAAGGGCTAAAAATTCACCCAAAGAATCCCAACGTAAATGGTTTTCTTTTTCAAATTGTTGAACATGCTTAGGTGCTGAACCACCCGCGCCTGTTTCAAATAATCCGCCGCCATTCATTAGTGGCACAATTGAAAGCATTTTAGCGCTGGTGCCTAATTCTAAAATTGGAAATAAATCAGTTAAGTAATCACGTAAAACGTTACCAGTTACTGAAATAGTATCTTCACTATTAGCAGTACGCGCTAAAGTAAACTCACAAGCTTTAACGGGTTCTAAAATCTGAATATCTAAACCTGTTGTATCATGGTCAGCTAGGTAGGTATTTACCTTTTTAATCATCTCTGCATCATGGCCACGATTTTCATCTAACCAAAATACTGTCGGTACGTTAGTTGCTTTAGCACGTGTAACAGCAAGCTTAACCCAATCTTGAATAGGCGCATCTTTAACCTGACACATTCTCCAAATATCACCTTGAGCAACGTTATGTTCTAACAAGGTTTCGCCGTTGTCATTAACTACTCGAACCGTACCTTTACCTGTCATGGTAAATGTTTTGTCATGTGAACCGTATTCTTCAGCTTTTTGCGCCATTAGACCTACGTTTGGCACTGTACCCATTGTTGTTGGGTTGAATGCACCATTTTCACGACAAAAATCGACAACCGCTGAAAAAACACCGGCGTAGTTACGATCAGGGATCATAAACTTAGTATCTTTTTGATTGCCATCACGATCCCACATCATACCAGAAGCTCTTAAAGCCGCAGGCATTGAAGCATCAATAATTACATCGCTTGGTACATGAAAATTAGTAATACCTTTGTCTGAATCAACCATCGCAACTTCTGGACGTGTGGTATAAACAGCGGCTAAATCGGCTTCAATTTCTTTTTGTTTTTCGCTTGGTAAACGAGATGTTTTTGCATAAACATCGCCAATACCATTATCGGCATCTACACCAAGTTGTTCGAAAATAGCAGCATGTTTGTCAAAAACATCTTTATAGAAAACTTTTACTGCATAGCCGAACATGATTGGATCTGAAACTTTCATCATGGTTGCTTTTAAGTGAAGAGAAAGTAAAACGCCCTCTTCTTTAGCTTTAGCTGTTTGTGTTTCATAGAATTCAATTAATGCCGCTTTGCTCATTACTGCCGCATCGATAATTTCTTTGTCTAATAACGGTAAGTGCTCTTTTAATAAAGTGACCGCACCATTTTCGCTAACGAATTCAATCTTTACATTGGTTTCGCCATTAATAGTGGTTGATTTTTCACTACCGTAAAAGTCACCCGCTGACATATGAGCAACGTGTGATTTAGAATCTTTTGACCAAGCACCCATAGAATGTGGATTTTTGCGTGCATATTGTTTAACCGAGCTAGGCGCACGACGGTCTGAGTTACCTTCACGTAGAACAGGATTAACCGCAGAGCCTAAAACTTTTGCGTAAGTAAGCTTAATAGATTGCTCAGCTTCATTTTGTGGTTCAGCTGGATAGTTTGGTAAGTTATAACCTTTAGCTTGAAGCTCTTTAATAACGGCTTCTAGCTGTGGTATTGAAGCTGAAACATTAGGTAATTTAATGATGTTAGCTTCTGGTGTTTTAGCTAACATGCCTAATTCAGATAAAGCATCACTAACACGTTGTTCTGCTGTTAAGTATTTTGGAAAGTTTGCTAATACACGTGCCGCAAGTGAAATATCACGCGTTTCAACGTTAATACCTGAAGAAGCCGTAAATGCCTGAATAATTGGTAATAAAGAGTGAGTCGCCAATGCAGGCGCTTCATCGGTAATCGTATAAATTATTTTTGTTGAATCTGAGCTCATTTACTTTCCTATTGCTAATTGCCTAATAAAGTGAAAATACCACCTGTTGGCGTTATTCATCACTCTATTACTATTAATTATTCCGCGAGAACGCTAAAGCGTATTAAAAATTTATGACTATTTATTCGCGATCTATGTGCCTGACTAAGTACAGACATAAAAAACCAGTGGCTGTACCACTGGTTAACCTGAGTATTATAAACCTTCAAGTAAGCTTCGTAAACAATATGGCTATAATTACAAATAACTATGTTGTATATATAGCCATTATTTATTCTAACCAACCTTTGTCAATTGTTAATGAAAACAATAAAGGCGAAAAAGATTTGTATTTTTCATCATTTGACGGACACTTTGCATTCTCTATATAATGCGCTTTCCATGGATCATTGATTAGCCAAATTTTATTTTTCGCTACTGCAACGCCTTCTAATGAGGTGTTACCGATAGGCTCCCAATCACTGCATTCATTATTTTCAGCACTCACTGGCGCTAAAAAACTCATAGCAATAATTTTTGTTGGTTGTTTCTTTGCCAAATCGATAATCCATAATTGATCATCATTCCTAGCTGCAGCAACGATATAACCAGGGTGATTATCCTTCGAAAGATAGTCCATACCGTTTATAGGGTGCCCACCCTGACTAAATGTCGGTAATAGAACTTCAGTATCAATTACCGGAGCAAATTCATCAGTCGCCCAAAAGTTTTCGCCTAATACCAACGAAAAAATACGCGCCAAACCCTGACTGTCTTTTTCTAAACCAAGGTATAAAGTGTTGTCCTGACCAAAAGCTAGTCCCTCGATACCATCATTAGAAAAGTCACCCACGTTATAACTTGCGTCAAATTGTAAGGGTCTAACATGCGTCATTGATAATATATTATTATCATCAAGCGCTAATCTCACAATAAGTGTGGGGTATGTTGTCGAACCGGTATTTTGAAAGCGCTGCTGACATGCCGATGAAAGTTCATCGCCATTACGGGCATCTTCGGTCACTATAATGAAAACTTTATCATTGTTAGGGTCAACCGCTAAAGCTTCAAAATCAGGCTCACCTGCTAGATACGAGGAAAAGCAGCTGGACTTTACCTGGCTAGACAGGGTCATGAGCATTGATTTTTCTTCTACTAATCCACTCGTGGGCTCAATAATATGTAATTGTTTCTGCTGAGACTTATCAGCTGAACCATCAGAGAGCGTCAGTAACTTTCCGCGCCATAGCTTTAACGCGGAGGTTTGTGGATCGAACATAACTTGCTGATCAGCTTCTACCAGCCACTTTCCCTTTAAAGTCACTTGCTGATGAATGTTATCATCAGCAAGTACAGTAAAAGCAGAGAGATAGATAGCTATAAAGGGTAGCAGCTTCATTAACAACTCAACCTGTAATTATTTTAAAAGGTGTAATATATTGGTAAGGTCAGATTTGCCTTCAGCAATTTCTTCTTGTGTTAATCCTGACAATTCATGTGGAAATACCAACCATTCATCAGACTCGTGAACATAGTAGTCTGGTTTGATATCAACCACGTTATTGGTTGGCTTATACCAAGGACAAGCAATGCGAACATCTGTTGGCATATTATTACGCGCTAATTTTTTAAGTTGTTTTATTAATGCATCAATACTGCGGCCTGAATCAAAAACATCATCAACAATTAATAAGCCATCAGTTGCATTGGCATTTTCGATAATGTAATGCAAACCATGCACTTTGATTTCTTTACTTTGTTGGTTAATGCCGTAGTAAGAAGAAGTACGGACAGCGATATGATCTGTTTCAATATTTTTAAAATCAAAATACTCCTGAACAGCAATACCAACAGGTGCTCCACCACGCCATATGCCTATGATAAATTGTGGACGAAAACCATCTTCAAAGACTTTTGCGGCCAGTCTAAAAGAATCTTCTAGTAATTCTTGTGCGGTGATAAATTTTTTATTCATAGTGGTTGTTTCTTACTGTAAAAGTAGTGTAATGTGGCGAATTATATCAATTCTTGACCGAATGGTTAAGTAAATTATTCAGTGAATTAACGTTTATTATTTACCTGTACTCAAAAAACTTGAGTTTAACTAAGAGAAGTATTAATGCAAAAAACAATATTAACAACTGCTAGTTTACTATTTAGCTTAATGTATGTTTCACCAAGTTACTCTCAAGAACTAAAAGTAGCTTCATGGAATATCGCTTGGTTAGGTTCTCATGAGTATAATAAACGAAAATCAGATGATTATCAGCAATTAGCCGTCTATGCTAAACAACTTGATGCCGATGTGATTGCTTTACAAGAAGTTGAAGATGAAAATTGGGCAAAAATGGTCTTTGGTAACGAATACGATTTTTATTTTTCAACTAAAGACTGGGTACAGCGTGTTGGTGTTGCCGTTAAAAAATCAGCGGGTTTAACAGTGGTTGCCAAAGAATATAAAGCATTAAATGTTACCCGTGTCAGACATGGTATGGACTTAACCTTATCTCGAGATGGTAAACAAATCAGGTTACTTGCTGTACATTTAAAGTCTGGTTGTTTTGCTTTGCCACTTGATAGCAAATATCTTGCAGCGATGCCAAGTAGTACAGATAAAGAATTAAGACTAAAAGAAGCCTGCACTACATTAAGTATGCAAATAGACCCACTTGAACGTTGGGTAGATGAACGAGCTAAAGATAATGAAGCCTTTATTGTACTTGGCGATTTTAACCGCAGGTTCTCACAAGATGTAAGTCATCAATATGCCGAAGACCAAGGTTTATGGCAAGCACTTGACGATGAAGGCAATGAAGCGCTTTGGACACCAACAATGACTAAAGAGTCTGCTTGTTGGGGCGGTTACTACAAAGATTATATCGACCATATTGTTTTTAACCCTAGCGCTAAAAACATGTATATCGAAAACTCTTTTGAACAATTAGTTTTCAAAGAAAAATATACTCGCGAGCTTGCTAATACATTAACAGACCATTGCCCTATTTCGGTTAAAGTACAGCTTTAAACATTTAATAAGGATTTTGAGCTAGAATAGACCACAGACATAAACCGTTGCTAGTGATAACTAGCAACACTTTATATTATCAGGACAATAGACCCACATGTATAACAAGCAACTGCCACTTATAGACCTTCACCGACATTTAGACGGAAACATTCGACCTAAAACTGTTTGGCAATTAGCTCAGAAAAATAATATTGCTTTACCTGAAACTAATTTCGAAGACTTTTTACCTCATATTAAAATTACGGACAATGAAGCCGACCTACTCGCTTTTTTAAAGAAGTTAGATTGGGGCGTGCAAGTACTCTCTTCATTAGATGATGTTATTCGCATCGGTTATGAAAATGTTGAAGATGCTTATCTGGCTAATATTGATTATGCCGAATTACGTTTTTCACCTTTTTATATGGCAATGACCCATAAACTCCCTATTGAAGGTGTTGTGGAAGCGATTATTGAAGGCGTTAACCAAGGCCGTAAAAAGTATCCGACCAAAATAAATTTAATTGGTATTTTGAGCCGTACTTTTGGAGTAGACAATTGTGAAACTGAGCTCAACGCCCTTTTAGCCAATAAAGATAATATTGTTGCACTTGATTTAGCGGGAGACGAATATAATTTTCCTGGTAGCCTTTTTGAAAGTCACTTTAAGAAAGCATCACATGCGGGTTTGCAAGTAACCGTGCATGCGGGTGAAGCGGCTGGACCAGAAAGCGTTTGGCATGCTATAGAAAAATTGGGAGCGACTAGAATTGGTCATGGTGTCGCTTGTGTAAAAGATCAAAAGCTAATGGACTACATGCTTAAACATAACATTGGTCTTGAGTCTTGCCTGACGTCAAATTATCAAACAGGTACGATAAAAGATTTAAGTCAGCACCCAGTAAAAACTTTTTTAGCAAATGGCCTTAATGTTTGTTTAAATACCGATGACCCTGCAGTTGAGAATATTGAGCTTGAAGATGAATTTAACCTTGCCAGTAACTTACTTAAACTCAGTGAAGCACAAATAACGCAATTACAAAGCAATGCCATTGAAATGAGTTTTTTAAGCCATGATGAAAAACAAACATTACGCCAATTAAAACTATAGGGTAAAGATAATATTGCTATCAATCACACTGCGATTATAAATTTTATTGGTTGTTGTTAACCTTAATGATTAATAGGTAATTGATCGTTACAGTACTTAGTATTATTATACCCATATTAACTTTTAGGCGACTTTTAAATAGTCGCCATAAACATTTTTTTCAGTAAAAAACCCTTGATAGCAGTTTGATCCCATCAAGTCTGGCTAGAAACTTACTGAGTTACACTTAAAAACTAAAGGATAACTCTTATGCCAACTCCACATATTGAAGCTCAAGCAGGCGACTTTGCAAAAACTGTATTAATGCCGGGCGACCCACTTCGCGCTAAATATATTGCCGATAATTTCTTAGAAAATGTTAAATGCGTTACACGTGTTCGAAACATGTTTGGCTACACGGGCACCTATAAAGGCAAGCCTATCTCAGTAATGGGTTCTGGAATGGGGATCCCTAGCGTTTCAATATACGCGACTGAATTATACAAAGACTACGGCGTTGAAAGTATTATTCGTATTGGTTCTTGTGGCGCTGTTCGTGATGACATTAAAGTACGTGATATTGTTATTGGTATGGCAGCAAGTACCGACTCTAACGTTAACAGACAGCGTTTTCATGGCGTTGATTTTGCCGCATGTGCAGACTTTTCATTGTTAAAGAGTGTTGTAGATACGGCTGAACGTTTAAATAAACCTGTGCGCGTTGGTAATATTTTTACGGCGGATTTATTTTATACTCCGCAGCCTGAAATGTTTGCCACCATGGAAAAGTATGGAATTTTAGCGGTAGAAATGGAAGCTGCTGGCCTTTATGGCGTTGCAGCAGAATACGGTAAAAAAGCTTTAACGGTATTAACCGTGAGCGATCATATTAAAACCGGTGAACAAACTACCGCAGATGAGCGCGAAACCACCTTTAAAGACATGATGGAATTAACCTTAGAAAGTATTCTATAACGTTATATTCGTTCATTCTGAATATAAAAAAGGGGTTAGCATTTTTGCTAACCCCTTTTTTTATAATCATTATTTACACGAATAACAGCTTTTTAATCAAAGCCACATCGCTACTTATTGTTAAAGTTAAGCTCAGTCAGAAAGCTGGTGCCGTAATCCATTTTATCAACATTAAACATTTCAGCTATGGTTTGCCCTAAATCAGCAAAGGTTGTTCGTTTACCTAAATTTACCGAAGCAATATTGTGATGATAAGCCAATACTGGCACATACTCACGGGTATGGTCGCTACCTGGCCACGTTGGATCACATCCATGGTCAGCGGTTAAAAACAGCACATCGTTATCGGTCATCGCATTGAGTACTTCAGGGATACGTAGATCGAAGGCTTCAAGTTCTTGTGCATAGCCGACCGGGTTACGTCTATGGCCAAAATCTTGGTCGAAATTAACCAAATTAGTAAATATTAATGAATTATCTGCTGCACTATTAAGATGTTTAATACTGGCATCAAGTAAAGCATCTAAGCCCGTCGCTTTGGTTTTTTCGCTAATACCTTGATGGGCAAAAATGTCAGCAATTTTACCAACACTGATCACATGCGTACCGGCATCAAAAATTTTATCTAGCACGGTTGGTGCTGGTGGTAATACCGAATAATCGCGGCGGTTACCTGTTCGAGAAAAATTGTCTGGGTTGTCACCGATAAAAGGTCTGGCAATAACTCGCCCTATATTAAGGCCTTCAAGTTCTGCTCTAACTGTTTCGCAATACTTATAAAGATTGTCTAGACCAAAATGTTCTTCATGTGCGGCAACCTGAAAAACACTATCTGCTGAGGTATAACAAATAGGTAAGCCAGTTTTGATATGCTCTTGTCCTAACTTTTCTAAGATAACCGTACCTGAGGCATGACAATTGCCTAGCATATCGCTAAAGCCAGTGGCTTTGTTAACTTTATCTATTAGGTCAACCGGAAAGGCTTCTTCTTTATTGGTGAAATATCCCCAGTCAAAGAGAACCGGCACACCTGCCATTTCCCAATGACCACTTGGGGTATCTTTACCTGTGCTTATCTCTTGTGCGTAGCCATAAGCCCCTTTTTGAGGTTCACCGCCTTGCTGTGGAAAATCGGTATTTGACGCCTCATGGCAAGCTTTAAATAAGCCTAAACTTGCCAAATTAGGTAAGTTTATCGCTTTGCCTGTCTCTGCATAATATGCTTTAGCGAGGTTAGCAAGGGTATTTGCACCTACATCACCAAACTCAGCTGCATCAGCAGAGTAACCGATACCAAAACTGTCTATTACTAAAACTATTGCGCGGGCCATAGCATTTCCTTTATGATCTTTTTTCAATATATATTCATAAATAGCAGAATAAAACATGACCACATGGTCAAGTTGTGCTAATTTACCATCTTTTGAAAATGGGGTAAATGATGCTTTAAAATATACGCGAATAAAGTAACGTATTTTTGATCATTTAACCGTAAAAGTATAAAATTAGCGTTAATTACTATCACATTATCACTAATGATAGGATTAAAACCATTTCTGAAGCTGAATTATCGACAGGCATAAACAATTGAACGCAAATAAACCGACAATCATTACAATCACAGGTCCTTCTGCATCGGGTAAAACCCTTTTTGCGCATACTATTCACGACGAACTTATCGATGAATTAGGTGAAGACGGTATTTCTATTCTAAGTGAAGACGCCTACTATCGCGATCAATCTCATTTGTCGATGTCTGAACGTGAACAAACAAACTATGATAATCCCAGTGCCTTTGAACATGACTTGTTAACTGAGCACTTAAAAAATATCACTGAAAATAAATCTATCGACGTGCCTATTTACTGTTATAAAACGCATACACGTTTAAATGAAACACGGGTATTTACACCAACGAAGATTGTGCTTGTTGAAGGTATTTTACTGCTTTCAAACAAAGCACTTAGAGATCAGTTTGATATAAAAGTCTACATGGACACGCCACTTGATATTTGTTTAGTTCGACGAATTAAACGTGATTTAACCGAGCGAAATAGAAGTGTTGAGTCGGTAACAAATCAATACTTAGAAACGGTTAGACCTATGTATTATCAATTTATTGAACCCTCTAAAGCATGGGCTGATATAGTGATCACACGAGGCGGAAAAAACAGAATGGCGATTGAAGTACTTAAAGCAAAAATTCGTCAACTGTCAAAATTACCACTACAAAAATAACAATAACAATAACAATAACAATAAAAAATATTAAGGGGTATGTATGGATTTTGCCGCATTTAGAGGGGTAATAGGCATATTTGTTTTATTAGCCATTGCCTATGGAATTTCTAAAAGTAGAAAGGACATTAATTTTCGTACGGTAGGTTTTGCATTTTTGCTGCAACTATTACTTGGTGCGTTTGTTTTATATGTCCCCTTTGGCAAAGACGTATTGACCACGATTACTTCAAGTGTTCAAAGTGTTATTGATAGTGCCAAGGTCGGTATTAACTTCCTCTTTGGTGGCTTAGGCACAGACGCTATGTACGAGAATGGTGTTGGTTTTGTCTTTGCTGTACGTGTTTTACCTAATATTATTTTCTTTTCTTCATTAATCGCCGTACTTTATTATCTTGGCATTATGCAGTGGGTTATTAAAATTATTGGTGGTAGTTTACAAAAACTGTTAAAAACCAGTAAACCCGAGTCACTATCAGCGACTGCCAATATCTTTGTTGGTCAAACAGAAGCCCCCTTAGTTGTTCGACCTTACATTGCTAAAATGACTCAGTCTGAACTATTTGCCATTATGGTTGGTGGCTTAGCCTCTGTTGCTGGTTCTATTATGGCGGGTTATGCGGGTTTAGGCATAGAGCTTAAATACCTAATAGCGGCGTCGTTTATGGCGGCACCGGGTGGCTTACTGATGGCTAAAATTATTTGCCCTGAAACAGAGCCTGAAAAAATTGTTCAAGACTCGATAGACTTTGATGAAGGCGATGAAAAGCCTGCTAATGTTATTGATGCTGCTGCATCTGGCGCGGCATCTGGATTAAAACTAGCGGTGAATGTGGGTGCGATGCTATTAGCTTTTATTGCTTTAATTGCTCTCCTCAATACCATTGTTGGCGGTATTAGTGGTTTATTCGGCTACGATAATATTACCATCGAACTTATTTTAGGCTACGTGTTTGCTCCCTTCGCTTTCATTATTGGTGTACCGGTTAATGAAATGCTACAAGCAGGTAGTTTTATCGGCCAAAAAGTTGTGGTCAATGAATTTTTTGCTTATGTTAATTTTGTTGAAATTAAAGATACACTTTCACCGGTAACCCAAGCCATTGTCACCTTTGCATTGTGCGGCTTTGCTAACTTATCTTCCATCGCAATTTTGTTAGGTGGTATTGGTTCAATGGCGCCTAGTCGCCGACGTGATATCGCACGCCTTGGTATGCACGCAATGTTAGCGGCAACCTTAGCTAATTTAATGAGCGCAGCTATTGCTGGCGTATTCATTTCTTTATAAATAATTGATAGGAAAATAAACGTTATGTCTGACCTTAAAGCCATCGCTCAACGCGCACTTTCGTTAATTGATTTGACAAGTTTAACCGATAGCGAAACAGAAGAAGAAATTATAACCTTGTGTCAACAAGCAAATTCTATCGGTGGCGTCACTGCTGCTATCTGTATTTTTCCTCGCTTTGTGCCTTTGGCAAAAAAGACGTTAAAAGCGCAACAAACACCACAGATAAAAATTGCTACCGTCACTAACTTCCCGCACGGTAATGATGATATAGATATCGCATTAGCTGAAACACAAGCCGCTGTCGCATACGGCGCCGACGAAGTCGATTTAGTTTTTCCTTACCGAGCTCTAATGGAAGGTAATGAAGCGATTGGTTTTGATATGGTCAAAGTGTGTAAACAAGCTTGTGGTGAATTTGCTAAGTTGAAGGTGATTATTGAAACGGGTGAGCTTAAATCACCTGCGTTGATTGAACATGCCAGTGAAATTGCTATTAATGCCGGTGCTGACTTTATCAAAACCTCAACGGGGAAAGTTGCGGTAAATGCAACACCAGAAGCCGCAAAAATAATGCTTGAAGTGATAAAAAACAAAAATATCAATGTCGGTTTTAAACCCGCAGGTGGTGTTAAAAACGCAGAAGATGCAGCCGTTTATCTTGCTTTAGCCGATAGTATCTTAGGCAGTGAGTGGGCTGATAATAACCACTTTCGCTTTGGTGCAAGTAGCTTACTTAACAGTTTACTTGACACACTAGGACACAGCACAGAAAATACCTCAGCAACTAACTACTGATCTCCTTTGATAAAGAAGTAACTCATGGCACAACTGTATTTTTATTATTCATCAATGAATGCGGGTAAATCTACTCATTTGCTGCAATCGTCTTATAATTATCGTGAGCGCGGCTTAACTACCGCAATTTATACGGCGCAAATTGATGACAGATTCGCCAAAGGCAAAGTCGCTTCGCGCTTAGGTATAGACGCAGATGCTTTCTTATTTGATGATAGCATCAATATGTTTACTGAAATAAAAGATAAACATCAAGCCGCTAAAATAGATTGTGTACTGATTGATGAAGCACAGTTTTTGTCAACTGAACAAGTTAAGCAGTTAACGGATGTTGTCGATCTCTTACATATTCCCGTGTTAGCCTACGGGATAAGAACTGACTTTCTTGGTGAAACTTTTTCAGGCAGCGCTGCCCTGCTTGCTTGGGCCGATAAGTTAGTCGAATTAAAAACAATTTGCCATTGTGGCCGCAAAGCTAATTTTGTTATCAGACAAGATGAAAATGGTGTACCTGTAAAAGTAGGTCAACAAGTAGAAGTGGGCGGCAATGAACGTTATGAGCCATTATGCAGAGCCCATTTTAAACAATTGGTCTGGTAAATATCTAGATTAAAGCACTTGTTGCTAACAATATATTCAGCTAAATTTCCTCTATACCTTTAAAAAACAAGGAATATTCCATGTCAGTTTTTGAAAGCTCTCATCCTCTGGTTAAACACAAAGTCAGTTTACTACGCGATAATAACATTTCAGTTAAAGCCTTTCGAGAATTAACCAAAGAGATATCAATGTTATTAACGGTTGAGGCCACTCAACACCTTAGTATTAAAAATATCCCATTAACTTGTTGGTCTGGCGAAATTTCAGTGCCAACTCTTGCTGATAAACAACCCACACTGGTACCCATTCTACGTGCCGGTTTAGGTATGCTTGAAGGCTCACTGTCAATACTGCCGTGTGCAAAAATAAGTGTTGTCGGTATACAACGTAATGAAGACACATTAGCGGCAGAAAGTTATTACGAGAATATTATCTCTGATATAGAAAGTCGAACAGCGATTATTATTGATCCTATGCTAGCGACTGGCGGCACAGCATTAGCAACCATAGATCTATTAAAGGCATCGGGATGTAAAACAATCATTGCACTATTTTTGGTCGCTGCCCCTGAAGGTATAAAATTGCTTGAGGATGCTCACCCTGATGTCACGTTAACGATTGGTGTGATAGATGAGAAACTTAACGAACAAGGTTATATTTTACCGGGTCTGGGCGATGCCGGTGATAAAATCTTTGGTACGCTGTAATTAATGCGACTTGCTTAAACTAATCACTTTTTTAATAAGTGATTAGTTAGCAAGATATTACCTATATCGGCATTGTCTATAACTGCTTTGTTTATATCGGCCTTATTTAATAAATAACCGGTGGTAATTCAGGACTTTCTTCAGAATAAGTGATCGCTTGTTTAAATTGCTCTGCGGCTAACAGCGCTGAATTTTCGTCTTTGGCGTGTACACGAGCGATGACTTCACCACTATTAACCTGAACCCCAAGCGGTAAAATTCTATCGAAGCCAACACTGTGGTTAACTTTTTGTTTTGGCGCAGTTCTGCCGCCGCCTAATCCCACCACTGACATACCAATATCTCGAGTGTTCATTTGAGCTAAATAGCCATGTTGACTGGCTTTAACTTCCATAATAATGGCCGCTTTATTCATTGAGCCCCATGGGTTTTCAACAAAATCTTTTGGCCCGCCTAACGCCGCTATCATCCGCTCAAATATTTCAGCTGCTTGACCTGAATGAAGGGCTTTGTCAATTTTAAGGTAAGCGGTTTGCTCATCGCTGGCTAAGCCCGAATTCACAAGCATCGCACAGGCTAATGTTTTAACGACTTTATGTAAACGAGGTTCGCGTTGTTTACCCGTCAGATATTTAGCGGTTTCATACATTTCAATGGCATTACCAGCACTGGTGCCTAATACCTGATTCATGTCAGTAATGATCGCTTGAGTCTTAACCCCTGCACCATTGGCGACACTAGAAATACTATCGGCAAGCGCTTTAGCATCTTCAAGAGATGACATCATCGCGCCATTACCCACTTTGACATCCATCACTAAAGTATCAAGACCTGCTGCAAGTTTCTTAGATAAAATTGAAGCGGTTATCAGTGGAATAGATTCAACCGTCGCGGTCACATCACGAATACCATAAAGGCGTTTATCTGCTGGCGCTAAATTATCTGTTTGAGAAATAATGGCTACGCCCACGTCTTTAACAATTCGCTTAAACTCGCTAATTGTTGGTTCTACATTAAAACCGGCAATACTTTCTAATTTATCTGATGTACCTCCGGTATGCCCTAACCCTCTCCCTGAGATCATTGGCACATAAGCGCCACACGCAGAAACAATAGCAGCTAACATAAAGCTGACTTTATCACCTACGCCACCCGTAGAGTGTTTATCAACGATGGGGGCATCATAGCCCTCCCAAGAGAGCACATCACCCGAGTTCATCATGGCGGTGGTGAGCGTTACTTTTTCTTCAACCGATAATCCTTGCTGAAAAATTGCCATCGCCATTGCACCGACTTGGCTGTCAGAAAAGCTACCATCAACTAAACCATTAACAAAATCGTGAATTTGGCTTTGATTGAGAATTTTACCATCGCGCTTAGTGCGAATAATTTCTTGGGGTAATATCATTGATGGATATCCTTAAATGTCCAATAAATATTTTGGCGTAAAAGCATCAGGTAAAAGCTCAGCGACACTCCACACTTGTTGTTTGTCTTTGTGATTAAACGCTATCACAGGTGCTGATTGTTCAAAAAATTCAGCAATAACCTGTCGGCAAGCGCCACACGGAGGTGTCATTTTTTCTTGCTCGGTATATATAACGATCATTTGAAAACTTTGCTCACCCTTTATCACAGCATGGCTTATGCAATTTCGTTCTGCACAGACAGTTAAACCGTAAGAGGCATTTTCAACATTACACCCTTGGACAATCGTACCGGAAGTGGTTAAAGCCGCAGCACCGACATGAAACTTACTATAAGGCGCATAAGCTTTTAAATAAGCTTCTTTAGCGGCTACTTTTAATTCTGCAGGTATTTCTATGGTATTTTTATTCATTATTGTAAAAATTCAAGAGTAATGTAGACCTATGAGAATACCATAGCTGACCAAGTGGTCAAGTAATGCATTTAAGGTATCACTTACATGGCTAAATTTTTTGTAAAAAAAACCCTTTAGCAAACTAAAGGGTTTATATTTCAATAGATTACAGTGTGGTTAGAACTTGTAGCTAACACCCACTTTTATACGCCATGCAGAATCAGTCGTATAAAATTTATTGTCTGCGTAACTACCATCATCATTTTGTGAGATAGAACGGCCATATACATATTGTCTTGTTGCTGGGTCAACAGTAAATTCAACTAACTCTTGAGTACCGAAGTCGCTTCCGTATACTTTACCTTTGCTGCTATCTACAAGATTTAATAGATTATCAACCGTTAAGTAAACCATACCTTTGTGGCCTTCTTTAAACCCTGGGATTTCTTGACGAATGCTTAAATCAAGTGTTGTTACCCATGGAGTAGTTATTACGCCTTTTGGTAAGTAACCACCGGCATATTTATCTAAACCTAAGTCGTTAATCGCTTCAAAGAAGTTAGCTTCATTTTCCGCTGAAGTGAAAACAACGTTAGTATCACCTGGTGTAGGAATATAAGGTAAGAACGAATCGTTAGTAGTACCAGGGCTTAATAAACCATAAGGGTCGCGACCTGGGCCACTTCTTCCATCTACGTCAGTACCGTCAGCATAGAAAGTTACTGGCTTGCCTGAACGGCGTTCGAAGAACAAGTTGATATTAGTTTTGTAACCCGCAACAAATTCAGTTTCATAACCTAAGTTAACAACAAATCTGTGTTCTGTTTCAAAACCAGAACGACCTACTACAGCGTCATTACGGTTAATCACCGTATTATAGCCAAAGTTACTGCCTGCTGTAGCACTTGTACTTGTGTGTGCATCAGTTACATCTTGGTTAGTGTATGACGTTGTTAATCTAACACCACTGTCCCAATCTTTGTTCAAAACAACGCTGAAGATTTTAGAACGACCATCTTTACCGGCATTTGTTAACATTAGGTCAGTAATTGAACCATCGGCATCATCATAGATAGTACGACCGCCATCTGCTGTCGTGCCATCTTCGTCACCCAACAAACTTGCGTCTTGCCAAAAAGCAGTATTCTCTGACTTTTTGTATAAGTATTCTGTGGTTAATAAAAAGTCTTCACCTAATACCGGAATATCGAAGCGGTAATCAAGAGCTATCTGGTAGCGCCAATCAGAAGGTAAATCAAAGTTTGGATCAACAAAGTTTGTGCCAGCAAATGTGGTTGAATTAGCTACTGTGTCTTTATCTTCTTGACGTGGACCGTTAATATCTACATTTTCAAAGGTACCGTTTGCAAAAACTTCACCAATTCCAACGCCAGGGTTTGAATAAGAGTTAGATACCCAAACTGTTGGTTGACCACCAGAATAACGACCAACACCACCGCGAACGATAAGGTCATCACTTGCATCCCACTTAATACCAAAGCGTGGTAAGAAAATACCCGTGCCGTCTAAGTTGTCTGTGTTGTCAAAACCTGTACGTGCTTGAGATTGTTCGTTATAGGTAGGTATGTCGCTAGACGCTAACATTTCGTATCTTAAACCCATGTCGATAGTAATATCGTCATTGAACATCCATTCATCTTGAATGTAAAAAGCATGCTCGTCACGAACAAATGAAGCGGCTGCGTCATTTGGATCTAAGCTCGTTGCATTTTGGTAGATAACTCTGTTTGCCACTTTATTTTCAAAGTCTTCAATACTACCAAAACGGTAATCGCCTTTGGTGTTTTGTAAAAACAAGTTGAAAATGTCTAAACGCTTAAACTGGTAACCAAAAGTTAAACTGTGATCGCCAACTAGGTAATCACCGTCTATAGCCATGATAAAAGTCTTTTTATGTAAATCGTTAGAATGGCGAGAGTGATCTGCACCAATTGCGATATCACCAGAATCAGCTTGAATAACAGTGTCAGAATAATCACCTAATGAAGCTTGAGTTGTTGGGTTATCAAGGTAAGTTAGGCTAAGTTGAGTTGAAAAATCGTCATTCCAATCAGAATAAAGTTTAAACGCGTAGTTGTTTAATTCTTCAGTTCTGTCATACCAATGTGATGATAAACGTAATTCGCCACCATAAGTAGACTGGTTACGTGTACTGTTACCTTTAGTATATTGGTAAGTAAACGCTGAACGATGATCATCGTTAATGTTCCAATCGAGTTTCAACAATAATTTTTCATCGTCTACTTTAGGAGATAAATCCCATTCGCCTGGCTCTACGCCGTAGACTTCACGAGCAATTCTTTGTACTTCTAAAACATCAGCAACGCTGGCATCAGCAGAGTTAGGTACGTTAGCGCCATCTGGTCCCCACTCAACAGTTGATGTTGCTTCGTAATATTCGTATGAAGCGAAGAAAAACAATTCATCTTCAATAATAGCGCCACCAAGGGTTGCACCAAAAGTTGTTTCATCAAAATCTAATGGTGCTTCGTCTGTACCATTTTTAGGTGTGCCGGCCATGCCGTCATTTTGAGTTTCATAAAAGAATGAACCTGATAACTCGTTGGTACCTGATTTTGTTACTGCGTTAATCTTAGCGCCTTGGAAGCCGCTGTCTTTTGCATTGAAAGGAGTAACATCGATAGTTACCTGTTCAATCGCGTCAAGAGAAATAGGTGAACGCGTTGTAGGGTAACCATTGGCATTCAAACCAAAGTCATCATTTTGGCTAATACCGTCAACACTGATGCTGTTAAATCTTGGGTTAGTACCGGCAACACTTAACTCGCCATCTTTAGAAGATAAAACGGCTAGAGGGTTGTTACGAACGATATCTTTGATATCACGGTCGAAACTTGGAGCATTAACAATATCATCAGCACCAAAATAACTGTTGCTACCAATATTATTAGAAAAAATCTTGCTACCTGTTACAGAAATACGTTCAACATCGTCTGCAGCTTCAAGTTTTGCATTTAAACGAAAGGTATCACCTAGTGTTAAAAAGATATCTCTGTAAACAGTAACACCTTTTTCGCCAGTGATTTTAATCGTGTAAGGACCGCCTACGCGAAGACCTTTACTTGAAAAGTTACCAGCGTCGTTAGAAGTGGTAAGCGTTTTTGTGCCTGAAGGTTCGTGGATAATTTCAATTTTTGCGTTAACTGAAATAGCACCCGCTGAATTTTCAATACTACCTCGAATAGCGGAGGAGGTATCGTTTGCCATAGCAGAAGTCGATAAGCCAAGTGCAAAAATAACTGCACTTGAAATAAGTGAGAGACGTTGAGTGTTCATCGGTTATTCCTTGATTACGTTTTTAAGTGTTTACGAATTATTTTTTTTTAGCAACCAAAAAACTTAACCAGTTGCTCTGTTTTTAATTTCGGATGAAATTAGACCAGATTTTTATTACACTTTCATTACATATTTTCAGAGTTTTTGAAATTCAAATAGTATCTGTTAGTGATTAAAAAGAAATCAACCAGAAAAGCATTTTAAAAAGCCTTAATAAACAACGGGATGCATCTTAAGCTTATGACTATCATTTATATTAATAACGAAGATGGCCTTTATATAAGATATTGTTATCTATAAACAGGTTTAAGGCTTTTTAGTTATAAGCTTAGTGAGCCAATTTAGATAAAAAACAAACCATAATAAACAATTAGCCATATATACATGGCCTTAAGCCAATTAATACTCATTATTTAACTAAATGTTTTTATATAGAGAAATTAAAAACATCAACTAAAGCACTAAAGTTCCCTTTCATATAAATGGCTAAACATTTATAGTAGAATTTCATTGAAAAATGGCATTTAGTGATTTAAATCAATGATAAAATAAAGATAAGTATAACAAACCATAAAAGTTAACTATTTGGTCAACAGATAGTATTAAAGTAAAATTATAATAACAATTTAACTTAAAAATGTTTTATTTATGCATTTTAAATATTGAGCAACTTAATGAAAAATAACAAAGAAATAAAAAAAACAGGGAATATTCGCGCACTAAGCCAGCACAAGATTTTAATAGCGGCTAGTACAGAATTTGTTTTACAAGGGTATAAAGGCGCTACGGTACAATCCATTGCCGATAGAGCAAGCCTACCTAAGGCTAATATACTTTATTATTTCAAGAATAAAGAAAATATATACCATGCCGTACTAGAACATACCCTACAAATGTGGGACGAAGGCATAGGTGATATAAATCCTGAAGACGGTCCTAAAGCAGCTATTGAAAAATTTATTGAAGCAAAAGTAAGGATGTCTTTTAAACACCCTGAATCTTCAAAGATATATGCCATGGAGATTATTCAAGGTGCACAACATTTGAAAGATTTTGCTCGTACCTATCAAAGAAAATGGGTGAGAGAGAAAGCACAACTATTCCAGCAATGGATAGATAATGGCGAAATGCGCGATGTTAACCCGACTCATCTAATTTTTCTTATTTGGTCTGCAACTCAACACTATGCCGATTTTGAAACACAAATTTTAACGATTATGAATAGAGCGGATTACGAAGATGAAGATGTTGAAGATGTCATCGCTTTTCTAACTGACATGATTTTACGTGGCTGCGGTTTGCACTAACGTTGATATAATCATCGACACTTAACCTATTACTTAACATTAGCACTAACTTATATGAGTAGAACACAAGCACAGCCTCTTAAAATAGCAACATTTAATGTAAGTATGGAGGCTTTAAACTATCAGTCTGCGCTGAGTTCTGAGGCGACTAATATTTCAAATAACACCCTGCAAATAGCCATAGACAGTGATCATCAACAAATTAAAAATATTGCAGAAATTATTCAGCGTAATAACCCAGATATTCTTTTACTGAATGAATTTGATAATCAAGATAATAGCAACAATAACCAACACCACGCCCTAAAGACTTTCATTAAACGTTATTTGAACAAAAGCCAAAATGGACAAAAAGAAATTGATTTTCCTTATTTTTATCAAGGACCCGTTAATACGGGTGTCAATTCAGGCTATGATCTAGATGGCGACGGTAAACAAGGTGTTTTGCCGGGTGATGGTTTTGGTTACGGACATTTTTCAGGTCACTTTGGTTTGGTACTCTTGTCAAAGTACCCAATTAATAGTGACGCTATTCGTACCTTCCAGTACTTTAAGTGGCGAGATATGCCTAACGCCCTGCAACCTTTAGATCCTAAAACCTCGACATCTTGGTTTAGTGATGAAGCTTGGCAAAACATGCGTTTATCTTCTAAATCTCATTGGGATATTCCGGTTGAGGTTAATGGGCAAGTCGTTCATATTTTAGCAAGCCACCCTACACCGCCGATATTTGATGGTCCAGAAAATAGAAATGGTAACCGTAATCATGATGAAATTCGTTTTTGGGATGATTACATTTCGCCAGAAAAATCAGCATACATTTACGATGACAAGGGTCAAAAAGGAGGTTTGAAATCCCTTGAACCTTTTGTTATTTTGGGTGATCTTAATGCATCTAATGTTGAGGGTGATGCGTTAAATTCGGCCATATCAAGCTTACTAAATAATGATAAAATTCAAGATGCATTACCCCAAAGCGAAGGGGGAAAACAGCACAGTAAAAATAACGAACATGCAAATTACCATACGGCCTCCTGGCGAATGAGAGCCGATTACGCGTTACCATCGAAATATGGATTAGTTATTGAAAAATCAGGTGTTTACTGGCCAACAGAAAATGAAGAGACTTTTAGGTTAATAAAAAACAGAGCAGCATCTTCCGATCACCGTATGGTATGGATTGACCTGTTACTGAAGACTAAAGAGTCATCTGAAATAATCACCAACCCTTATTAATTATTAACACTTATATAAGAAGATAAAAATGAAAAAACTCCTATCTGCTGTTAGCATTATACTTGCATTAACAGCCTGTCAAACGATTGATAATGACTCAACAGCAATGCTTTTAAATACAGAGACAGCTAAGAATATTCCTTCACCAAAAAATATCATTATGGTGATAGCTGATGGCATGGGTCCCGCTTATACAACATCGTACCGATACTTTAACGACGACCCAACAACTGACATTGTAGAAGAAACAGTATTTGACCGTTTACTTGTTGGCTCAGCTAGTACTTATCCGGCAAGTGTTTCTGGTGTTGTCACTGATTCCGCCGCTGGTGCTACTGCACTTGCCACGGGTTATAAAACTTACAACGGCGCAATTGCTTTAGACGTGAATAAAAACAGCGTTGAAACTGTACTTGAATTTGCCAGAAAACAAGGTAAAAAAACAGGTGTTGTCGTAACATCACAAATAAATCATGCGACCCCTGCTGGATATTTAACACATAATGAAAGCAGAAATAATTATAATGCTATTGCTGATAGCTATATAGATAACGGTATAAAAGCAGATGTCTATTTTGGGGGGGGCTGGAAATACTTTATACGTGAAGATAGAAATTTAATTGAAGAATTTAAAGCGTCAGGATTTCAGTATATTGATAACTACAACGCCTTAAACACGCTTAAAGCAGATATGCCTGTTATTGGTCTTTTTGATGATACTGGTTTACCGTCAGCCTTAGATGATAGTGACCCATATCGTTTATCCGCCATGACTAAAGTTGCAATTAAACAACTAGAAAATAGTAAAGGTTATTTTATGCTCGTTGAAGCTAGTCAAGTAGATTGGGCTGGTCACTCTAATGATATAGCAACGGCGATGGCTGAAATGTCAGATTTAGCTAAAACGATGGAGTACTTAGAAGAGTACGTAAAACAAAACCCTGATACGTTAGTTATATTAACAGCTGATCATAGTACGGGTGGTTTAACCGTTGGTGCACGTGGCAAGTATGAGTGGCACCCTGAAGTTTTACGCACAATGAAAAGTTCGCCAAGCACAATAGCTAAACAGTTAGCTAACAGCCAAATAACACAACAAGAATTAAGTAAATTGCTTAACTTCGATGTAACAAATAACGAAGTTGAACAAATTGAAGCGGCGAAAATATTTGCAGTTGAGGAAATTGCTACTTACAAATCACTTGATGAACAAGAAAAACTAAAGACTAAAGAGCCCACCATGAATAACATCATATCAAGTGCAATTAAAAACATTATAGATATTAGAACAAACACTGGCTGGACATCAGGCGGCCACACCGCAATTGATGTTCCTTTACATACACTAGGTAAAAGCAGTGAAGTCTTAAAGGGCAAGGTTGATAATACCGACGTAGCTAAACAAATATTTTTATTACTCGGTAAAAAGTAACCTCCACGTTAATAATATAACAACGGCTAATGAAAATTAGCCGTTTTTTTTGTGTTCAAAAACTACACTCCCTGCTATAAAACCTCTTTATCTCATCAATAAATATTTTATTGATTAAACGTTTATCCATACCTTTACTACCTTACTTTATGTGAATAATTCAGCTAGAAAGAGTCGCTAAAAATCCTTTGTTGTTTGTTAATCTCCCTCAAACAACTTAATCAAAGTAACCCCAACCCCCCTGTATTAGCTTCGTTAAAGCATTCTTGACTATCTATAACGATAAAATTTAACTCGTTATCACTTTCCTTATTTTCAAGGTGTCTAGTGCTAAGTGACCAATCACTTCGTAACACAGCTGGAGTTACTAGGGTTGTCCTCGCGGTAATCGCAGGAGTTACTGGGGTTACCAAGCGGCTAAGTAAGGAGTTATCAGGGTTGTTATGTTGTTGCTATTCGGGGTTGCTGGAGTTACACTTAAGGGCGTTAATTAAAGAGGCAAAAACAATGAAATACCCTATCGCATTAAAGAAAATAATTGGCGTTGAAAACTACAAAACATACGTCCCTGACTTACCCGGTTGTGTAGGTAATGGTGAGAGTATTGATGTCTCTTTAAACAATATTAATGACAGCATCGCTGCACACCTTTCTATATTGGCCGAATATGGTGAAGCCATCCCACACGCTACAACGATTGAAAATCATCTAACAGCCTATCCAAATGTTATTTGGTGTATTCTTGATATCGATATAACACCCTATTTAGGGAAAAGTCATAAAATCAATGTCACCTTACCGGAGTTGTTGATTAAACAAATTGATAACCGAGTCAGTAAGTCTTCAACTTATAAAACACGTTCCGGCTTTATCGCAAGCGCGTGTATCAGTGAGTTAAATAAATAAGAGTTTTCCCTGAATTATTATTTATAAATTATGGAAAAATAAGAAAGAGTAAGACTTAACAAGGTTCATGGTGATAAACACTGCAAGATTAGTTGTGAGGATTGTTAAAGGGAGTGCATTAAATTGATAATAGTCTTTTATCGTTAGACTTTTTTCGTAAGGATAAAAGCCTGATAATTATCTATTAATAAACCAAGCAATAAATCAGATAAGGCACTCACTTATTGCTTGTTCTATCTATAATTTAAAGTAAAACTAGTCGCTAAAGCCGTGCCGTTATCGACGATACATTAACGTTTGAACTGGCTTTATTGATATCTGTTTCAAAACCGAGTTGAGCAATCATTGGAATTGGAATAAGTGTTTTGAGTTCAGCTATATTTTCAGCGAGATAATTCATTGGCTCAACGCAGTTTGCTACCCAACCAATACAATCAAGACCATCGGCAACTATCGCTTCATAGGTGAGAACCGCATGATTTAAACACCCTAGTTTCATATTCACCACCAATATTACCTGCTGTTTTGTCTGCTGTACGAACTCAGATAAAAACCTACCTTTACCTAAAGGTAGTCGCCATCCCCCTGCACCTTCAGTGATAACAATATCGCAAGCCCTAGCAATAATTCGCTCGTAACCCGCATTTATATCAGCGAGTTTAATGTCAACATTCATTAAATTAGCGGCGATGTGTGGTGCTATTGCCGGTTCAAATGCAATAGGGTTAATTTCACTAATACCTTGTCCACAGTTTGCTTGCTGCAACAATAATTGTGCATCTTCATTGACCAGTATTTCACCCTGCGCTGTATGCTTAAGCTCACACCCTGCAGATATAGGTTTAAATACAGCAACTTGATAATCTTTTTTAACTAAGGCTGCGGTGAGTATTTGCGCAAAATAGGTTTTTCCAGCATCAGTATCTGTGGCAGTAATAAAAATTTTAAGCATTTAATTTTACCATAATTGCAGAATACACCTTATAAGTCGCCGGATAAATACCACTAGGCTCTTGAAAGTCTTGATAGCAATTAGTCATCTTTTGCCATTTATCTTTACCCGCTAAACCCTTGCCTTGCTGTTTAGGGACATGGTTTGCGCCTAGCCCTTTCAACTCTCGCGCTAGATGTATAACATTTTGATATTCTAATACTAAGTCTTGAGTTTTTTGTTCAAGTAATTTACATGAGGCCTTATCAAAAATAGCTTTTAGGTTTGCATCTGTTTTAAAGTCAATCACGTGCTGTTCATCATCGACTTGTGCCCAAGATGATTTTAACTCATGTAATGTGCCATCGAGTAAGGTGGAAAATATAAACAATCCTCCTGGTTTGAGCACGCGTAATATTTCTTCAATAATATCATCGAGTGGATCACACCACTGAATAACCAAATTAGAATAAATAACATCAATTGTGTTGGCTTTAAAAGGCAGGTAATACGCATCAGCTTCTAACCAGCAGATTTCCTTACTGCGGTTTTCTTGAGCAAAAGACAGCATTTTAGCGGAGATATCAACGCCAATAGTTTGTTGAAATTTACTGGCAAGAATGTCAGTAAAAAAACCGGTACCTGAGCCTAAGTCGACGACAGTTAGATCTGAACGGTTGGGTAATAAAGACATTAAGTGCTTACCCGTATAGCGTTGTAATCGAGATGAAATATCATACGACTGACTCGCTAAGCCAAATGACTTGGCTATTTTAATTCTGTTTAACACTTCAGGCATTAACGTAAAACCTCATTCAAACAATTAGCTAAGTAATTGATATCACATTCTTTATGGTTAGCTGTAATGGTAACGCGTAACCTTGAGCTGTTTTTAGCAACCGTTGGTGGGCGTATCGCGGTTAGCCAAATACCTCTGTTTTTCAAATGTTGACATATTTCTAGTGTTCTTTTTTCGCTGCCAATAACAATAGCGTGAATAGAAGAGGATGACGGAATTATTGTTATTTGACTATCAAGTTTATTTGATAAAAGCGCGCTCAATTCAAAAATATTATCTCTACGCCAAGACTCTTTTTGAGCAAGCTTGATACTGGTTTTTGTCGCCCAAGCAACGGCGGGGGAAATCGCGGTTGAATAAATATAATGACGAGAAAAATTGACTAAGTAATCATAAACATCTTCATCACAAGCGATAAATGCACCACTAGTGGCTAAAGCTTTGCCAAAAGTTGCCATTACTATATCGACCTGACCAAAGCTACTACTGCCCTGACCGGCATGACCAATAATTCCAATACTGTGTGCATCATCCATGTAAAGCATAGCTTGTTGCTGCTGAGCAATCATAATTAACTGGCTAACGTCTGCGCGATCGCCATCCATGCTAAAAATACCTTCAGAAATAATCAGTTTATTGTCAACAGGACTTTTCGCTAAATATTGTTCAAGTTGCTGATGATTATTGTGTAAATATCGCTTCACGGAAGCTTCACTAGCCAAAGCACCATCAATTAAAGAAGCGTGACTTAACTTGTCTAGAAAAAATTGGCAGTCTTTTTTACCCAAGGCTTGTAATACACCGGAATTAGCTGCAAAACCACTGCTATAAAGTAAGCACCGTGGTTTATTTAACCACTGACAAACTTCATCTTCTAAAGCTTGGTGTGCATAATGAAAACCGGTTATTAAACTGGAAGCACTTGCGCAACTGCCGTATTTATCGACACCTTCTTGCCAGGCTTTATTTATTGAAGGGTGATGATTTAAGCCGAGATAATCATTAGAAGAAAAATTTAAATAGCGTTTTCCTGCAACAACCACCTCTCGGCCATTTTGCTCGCTTATACATTGGCGTTGGCGATATTGTGATTTTTCTTTTTGCTGAGCGACTTGCTCAGCAATAAAGTTAAAAGACATAAATTTCAGCTTGGCTCTTGATCAGTAAATAAACGTTAAAGCGCAGCGTCGTAAAAAAGTTCTTTATTTTGCTGATTGACAACGGCAGTCGTTATTTTTTGCTCAGTCTCAATATCATCGGTGGCCACTGTTTCAGTATTAATGCCCAATTTTGCAAATAACTGCATATCTTTATTGGCTTCAGGGTTGCCTGTAGTTAACAACTTACAACCGTAGAATATTGAGTTGGCACCGGCTAAGAAACACATTGCTTGCATTTGTTCGTTCATTGCATCGCGCCCAGCTGATAAACGCACATGGCTTTTAGGCATCATAATACGTGCAACCGCTATACAACGAACAAAATCAAAAGCTTCTAAATCGTCAACATCTGCGAGTGGTGTTCCGGCAATTTTTACCAGCATATTAATTGGAACACTTTCAGGATGTTTAGGTAAGTTAGCCAATTGTGCTAAAAATGACGCTCTGTCTTGAGCATTTTCGCCTAAACCAACAATACCACCACTACAAACTTTCATTCCCGAATCACGGACGTTTTGCAGTGTATCTAATCGGTCTTGATAGCTGCGTGTGGTAATAATAGAGTTATAATGTTCAGGAGAAGTATCTAAGTTGTGGTTATAATAATCTAACCCAGCTTCTTGTAATTCATCGGCTTGACCTCCGTTAATCATGCCTAATGTCATACAGGTTTCTAAGCCAAGTGCTTTAACACCTTTGACCATCTCTAACACAAAGGGCATATCACGAGCTTTTGGATTTCTCCAACCTGCCCCCATACAAAAACGCGTTGACCCTTGGTCTTTCGCTACCTTTGCTGCTTCTAATACTTTTTCAACTTCCATCAAACGTTCTTTTTGAACATCAGTATTATAGCGTGCACTTTGCGAGCAATATTTACAATCTTCAGGACAAGCACCTGTTTTGATTGACAATAAGGTACTAACTTGTACTTCATTAGGATTAAAGTGTTCACGATGAACGGTTTGAGCTTGAAACATAAGGTCACTAAAAGGTCGAGCAAATAATGCTTCCACTTCTGCTATTGACCAATCATGACGAGGTATATTCGTTTGTGACATGTGAAACCTTTACTGTAAAATGTAAATGTGAAAATTGCATCGCTAAATATTAGCAGGTAATCTATACGCCAGTCATTAATTGTCAACATAAAAAACATTGCAAGCTTTACATATGAACAAAAAACACACAGATTTAATCGATTTTGATAAGAAACATGTTTGGCATCCCTACACATCGATGTCAAACCCTCTGCCCTCATACTTAGTTGAATCGGCTAAGGGCGTTTATATAAAGTTAGCTACGGGTGAAGAACTTGTTGATGGTATGTCATCCTGGTGGTCTGTTTTACACGGCTACAATCATCCAAAGTTAAATCAGGCGCTTGTTGATCAAACACAAAAGATGGCACATGTTATGTTTGGGGGCCTAACGCATGAACCCGCTATTAACTTGTGTAAGAAGCTCATTGAGATCACACCAGAGCCGCTACAAAAAGTTTTTTTATCAGACTCTGGCTCTGTATCGGTAGAAGTTGCCATAAAAATGTCATTACAGTATTGGCACAGTCAGGGCAAAAGTGAGAAGCATAAATTATTGACCGTTAAAAATGGTTATCATGGTGATACTTTTGCCGCAATGTCGGTATGCGATCCTGTTAATGGTATGCACCAAATTTTTGAAAGTGTATTAATGAAAAACATTTTCGCTCCTGCGCCACAGTGTGATTTTTATCAACCTTGGGATAACGCTGAGTTAGCGCCATTAAAAGCCTTATTTGCACAACACCATAATGATATTGCCGCCTTTATTATTGAACCTATTGTCCAAGGTGCTGGTGGTATGCGCTTTTATCATCCTGAGTATTTAAAAGCTTGTCGCGCTTTATGTACCCAATATCAGGTGTTATTTATTGTTGATGAAATTGCTACGGGTTTAGGCCGTACAGGAAAATTGTTTGCTTGTCATTGGGCGGATATAAGTCCTGACATTATGTGTTTAGGAAAAACCCTGACCGGCGGTTATATGACCCTGGCAGCAACTTTGTGTACGCAAGAAATTGCACAGACCATCAGTGATGGAGAAGCCGGATGTTTTATGCACGGCCCAACGTTTATGGCTAATCCGCTGGCTTGTGCGGTAGCAAATGCAAGTCTAGAGCTTTTGGCAACAGGAGAATGGCAACAGCAAGTGAGTTTTATTGAAGATTATTTAACGCGACACTTATTAGTGTTAAATCAACATTCAAGAGTAAAAAATGCCCGCGTCTTAGGAGGTATAGGTGTGGTAGAAACAAGGGTTGCGGTTAATATGGCAAAGATACAAAAAAGATTTGTTGAATTGGGTGTCTGGATCAGACCGTTTGGCAAGCTTATTTATATTATGCCGCCCTTTATTAGTGATGAACGGGCTTTAGCGAAACTTGTTAAGGCGATAAGCACGGTACTCGATGAGCAGCAGTGTTTTGAAGATTAACCGACACAGATTTGCTGTTAGGTAAAACGGCGTAGAATTATTAATAATCTTACGCCAAGTTAAGTTTCACTAATATATAGATGACCCAAGCAACCGTTATCGTTAGTAGCAGAACGATATTAAAATGCTTACTGTCTTGTTCTCTTCTAGTGCGATAGTGATCGACAACCAAACAAAGGTAACTACAAAGTGCACTTACCCAAAGCACGATATATAAATAGCCCGTTAATGGCGTTAACCAAAATTGCCTTATTTCGATATTTCTAAAGCGCAATAAACCATAATCTTGCTCTGGTGCAGCATAATAAGACATAACAATAGCAAAAATGAATAATATCCATCCGCTTAATGCCAAAGTTCGGCTTAAGAGAACCCAAAAATCTGTTGAATGTCGCCTGTTTTTTAATCCCAATATCATTGATTCAAACCCTCTAAAGTCAATATTACTGTTTTTTGTTTTTATATAGACCGGATCAGCAACTTTTACTTGTTAAACACCGCAGTAAAGGTAACATATCACACCTTAAAGTTAGTGCAAATAAATTCAGTATTCTACACTGGGTCTGTGCACCGACAAAATCTATGACAATAATTAAATAAAGAAAAGAGGTTGATAATGTCAGTTATCTCAATCACTGATGTACTTGCTGGTAAGTACCCAGTAAGTGAAGCAGTTACAGTACACGGATGGATCCGCACTCGCCGTGATTCTAAAGCAGGTATTTCATTCCTAGCGGTTCATGATGGATCATGTTTTGATGCGATTCAAGCTATCGCACCCAGTGATCTCGATAATTATCAATCAGAAATATTAAAATTGACTACGGGTGCTTCAGTTAAAGTCACCGGTATATTGGTTGAGTCTCCGGGCCAAGGCCAATCTTTTGAAATTCAAGCAACTAAAGTAGAGATACTTGGTTTGGTTGATGATCCTGATACCTATCCTATGGCAGCAAAACGTCACAGCATTGAATTTTTACGAGAGCAAGCACATCTTCGTGCTCGTACTAATATGGGCGGAGCTGTTGCTCGTGTTCGTAATACGTTAGCTCAAGCGGTTCATCGCTTTTTACACAGTAAAGGTTACTTTTGGATCAGCACGCCGTTAATTACTGGCTCAGATTGTGAAGGCGCTGGCGAAATGTTCCGTGTTAGTACGCTTGATATGGAAAACTTACCTCGCACCGATAAAGGTAATGTTGACTACGCTAAAGATTTTTTCGGTAAAGAAACTTTCTTAACCGTTTCAGGTCAATTGAACGTTGAGACTTATGCATGTGCCCTTTCAAAAGTTTATACTTTTGGACCGACCTTCCGTGCTGAAAATTCTAACACAACACGTCATCTTGCAGAATTTTGGATGATTGAACCAGAAATCGCTTTCGCTGATTTGTCTGATGCTGCTGACCTCGCAGAAGAAATGCTGAAATATGTCTTCCAAGCTGTGCTTGATGAACGTAGTGATGACATGAATTTCTTCCAACAACGCATTGATAAAACAGTTATTGACCGTATGAATTCTGTTATTAATAATGATTTTGTCCGTTTAGATTACACTGACGCTATTACAATATTAGAAAATTGTGATAAGAAATTTGAAAACAAAGTGTCTTGGGGTGTTGATCTTAATTCAGAGCACGAGCGTTACTTAGCCGAAGAACATTTTAATGGCCCAGTCGTGTTACAAAATTACCCTAAAGATATTAAATCATTTTACATGCGCTTAAATGATGATGGCAAAACAGTTGCTGCTATGGATATCTTAGCACCAGGTATTGGCGAAATCATTGGTGGTAGCCAACGTGAAGAACGTCTTGATGTACTTGATGCGCGTTTAGCCGAAATGAATTTAAACCAAGATGATTACAGTTGGTATCGCGATTTACGTCGTTACGGCACTGTTCCTCATTCAGGTTTTGGTTTAGGTTTTGAGCGTTTAGTGGCTTATGCTACCGGTATGCAAAACGTTCGTGACGTAATTCCTTTCCCAAGAACGCCAAACAACGCTGCGTTCTAGGCTAAGAATAATAATCCCATAAAAAAACCTCATTATTGAGGTTTTTTTATGGGTGAAATATCTGGTTTACTCAGTAAGTTCTTTTACCATAAAATATTTACAGCCTGTTTTTGGATAATTTTCTTGTACCCATTTTGTTTGATAACCTTGCTTTTCATAAAATGGCATTGCTTGAAAGTTCAGAGTATCAAGCATACTTAACGTACATCCCCTCGCCACTGCTGCAGTTTCAAGTTGTGCTAATATCTTAACACCCATTTTTTTACCACGAAGTGACTCGTCAACCCACAGCGTATTAATTAACAGCCAATTACCAAAGGTGCGTGCGGATGAACCAGCAATAATGTTACCTAGTTCGTCCTTTATTTGAATAGCTAATGGCTTTCGTTCGCTTACTTCCCAGTGAGCCCAATTGAAATCTGCAATTTTTTTATCTAAAAAATCTATTAGTGCTTGCTCAGGCGCATCCAAAATTTCAATATTCATCGCTCCCCCCCTTTATTTTACAAATATGAAACATGAGACGTTAAGCTTTTAGCGGGTTTAATAGGACGATCGTTTTCGGCGGTGCCTATGTAAATAAATCCTATAATATCATCGTCTTGGTCTATTCCTAAACCACGTTTTACTGATGAATCGTAGCTAAAATCACCCGTTCGCCACACAGCG
The DNA here is from genome assembly GCF_014077195.1 of Colwellia sp. BRX9-1. Taxonomy (NCBI): domain Bacteria; kingdom Pseudomonadati; phylum Pseudomonadota; class Gammaproteobacteria; order Alteromonadales; family Colwelliaceae; genus Colwellia; species Colwellia sp. BRX9-1. Next base: position 61,132 of record NZ_JACGVM010000017.1, on the reverse strand, counting down.
CCATAACCTAAACTAAAGGCAGCCATTTGCATAGCATGGGCACAACAACCTGCTGCGATTGCTTGTTCAAATTTAGGCACTTTGTCGTGCGCTTGATACCGCGTGCTAACAACGATAATTAACGGTGCACGATACGGCATATTTTTGGCTTTTTGTATTTTAGCTTCAGTAAACTGATGAACTTTAGCGACATCTTCAAATATCTGGCTTAACTTATCTAACCCTTGTTCTTTAACAAGGGTAAAAAACCATGGTGATAAACAACCGTGATCAGGAACACGCATTCCAGCGTTCAATATAAATTCAACATCGCTAGCAACAGGGGCTGGTGATATTAACCTAGGATTAGATTGTCGTTTTAATAATAATTCTTTGGCATTCATTAATTATAAAGACTCATGGGTAGTTTCAATACTAAGGATTATATACCCGTTATCCTTCAAAGTGCACGCGGATCCCTACATCTTGTTTAATAAACAACATAGATAATAATCAATACGGGTCAACAGACCTGCACAAAAAATCAAAGGCGTAACATATAATGAAAAAAGTTCGCTAATAACACATTTATTTACTAATCAGACTACATAAGTGATCAATAATTAAGTAGCATAGCCAGTAATTACAATTACATACTAACTGTGCCGGATATTATGACAGAACCCACATCGTTACCTAATGCTCCTGTAAAGCAAAGTGCTTTAAAACGAGTTACTTTAAAATTTTTTAGTTTATTAAATTCATTTAGAAAAATAATTATTAATGTTGTTTTTTTTCTGGTTTTATTTTTATTTATCGCGGCACTTGGCAGCGATGATGACAAGATCGTTGTTCCTAACAATACAGCCTTAGTGTTAAATCTTACTGGAGATATCGTTGAACAAAAGAATGCGATTGACCCGATGGATGCTTTAATATCAGAAGCCTTAGAAGAAAAAGAAAAAAACCCAGAAGTTTTACTTAGCGACTTATTGAATGTCATTGAAAGAGCAAAAAATGACAGCCGTATAGAAATGATCGTATTACAGCTTCAAGGACTTAACAGCACGGGTTTAAGTAAATTACAAGACATTGCCCAAGCTTTAGAGACGTTTAAAGCTGCTGGTAAAAAAATAATTGCTGTTGGCGATCAATATTCTCAAGACCAATATTACTTGGCAAGCTCTGCTGATGAAGTATGGCTCAATCCTCGTGGTTGGTTGTTACTTGACGGTTATGGCCGTTATCAACTTTATTTTAAATCTGCATTAGATAAGCTCTCTATTAGCCAACATATATTTCGAGTCGGTACCTATAAATCTGCTGTAGAACCATACATGCGCGACGATATGTCAGCGGCGGCTAAAGAAGCCAACAAATTATGGTTAACTGATTTATGGTCACAATATAAAAGTGATGTCGCAAGCAACCGAAAATTTTCGATTGATAATTTTGATGAAAATGCTGATGTTTTAGTGGCAAAACTTGAGCAAGCTGATGGTAATATTGCGCAGTATGCTTTAGATAATCTTTGGGTTGACGCGTTAAAAAATCGTCAAGAGATGAAGCTGTCTTTGATTAAACTTGTTGGAAAAAATTCAGCCGGTGATAGCTATAATCATATTAGTTTCAAACATTATTTGTCTGCCACTAAACCTATGTATCCAATGGTTAACCCAAATACCGATAAAGTCGCCGTTATTGTTGCTAAGGGGACTATTTTAGATGGTCGCCAAAAGCCAGGAACCATTGGCGGGGATAGTACAGCATCACTATTAAGAGAAGCGCGTTTAAACAATAAGGTGAAAGCGGTAGTTCTTCGTGTCGATAGCCCGGGTGGAAGTGCTTATGCCTCTGAAATTATTCGTCAAGAAATTGAACTGATCAAGTTAGCAGGAAAACCTGTTGTTGCTTCAATGGGAACTTATGCCGCTTCTGGGGGCTATTGGATATCGGCACCTGCTGATAAAATAATAGCTTCTCCAGCAACGATCACCGGCTCAATTGGTATTTATGGATTTTTCATGACCTTTGAGAATTCATTAAGCAAACTAGGTGTTTACACTGATGGCGTTGGTACCACTGATATAGCCGGATTTGGTGTAACCCGCCCACTGACTGATGGCATGGCAAGAGTATTTCAATTAAATATTAATAGAGGCTATCAAGACTTCATTGGCCTTGTCGCTGAAAATAGAAATATGAGCCTTGAGCAAGTTGATAGTATAGCCCAAGGACGTGTCTGGTCAGGTGCAAAAGCGAAAGAGTTAGGGCTTGTTGATGAGTTAGGCAACTTAACGACCGCTATTAATGCAGCAGCAGAATTAGCCGAGTTAGCAACGTTTGAAACCTTATTGATTGAAATAGAACAAACGCCAAAAGATCTTTTCCTGCAAGGGTTATTAGGTCAAGCGAAGACTTTCTTTCCTGAAACTGAAATAATGACTCTAAGCAATACGGATAAATTATTTTTAGAAATGAAAGCACAGCTATCTCACCTCAACATACTTAATGATCCGCAAGGGGTTTACTCCTTATGTATGACCTGTGAAATTAATTAGTTCGCAGTGACCTAAATCGCTTTGTTATATTCACATGGAAGTGAATAGAGAACAATATTTAACAAGCGCACGTGATTATCAGACCAAACGACAAGATAGTAATAATTCTAAGGTAACAGCATGAAAAAACGCATTTATATCGCCTACACTGGCGGTACCATCGGCATGAAAAACAGCGGCCAAGGTTGTGTTCCGGTAAAAGGACATTTAACCGAGTCAATTAATGGTACGCCTGATTTTCATCGACAAGAGATGCCTGACTTTACCATTAATGAATATTCACCATTAATTGATTCATCAAATATGACGCCGCAAGATTGGCAACGTATTGCCGATGATATAAAAGCTAATTACGATAATTACGATGGCTTTGTTGTTCTTCATGGTACAGATACCATGGCTTATACCAGCTCTGCGCTTTCGTTTATGTTTGAAAATTTATCTAAACCTGTCATTGTTACCGGCTCACAAATTCCGTTAAGCCAATTACGCTCAGACGGACAAGTAAATCTGTTAAATTCACTTTATATTGCGGCAAACTACCCCATTAATGAAGTGGGCTTGTATTTTAATAATAAATTATACCGGGGTAACCGTTGCATTAAAGCTTACGCTGATGGTTTTAACGCTTTTGATTCCCCCAATATGTCGCCACTTCTCGAAGCTGGAATTAATATTAAGCTCCTTGAAGGTAAACTCAACGTTGCTGTTACCCAACCATTCTCGGTCGCACAAATAACACCACAACCGATAGGTGTTGTTCATTTGTACCCAGGGATTTCTAGTGAACTAGTCGCCAATATTATCAAGCAACCGGTAAAAGCGTTAATTATTCGCAGTTATGGCGTCGGTAATGCGCCACAAGATGAACAGCTACTTGCTTGTTTAACGCAAGCTTATCATCAAGGAATTGTCGTGGTAAATTGTAGCCAATGTATAAAAGGGACTGTGAATATGGAAGGTTATGCAACGGGCGTCGCATTAAGTAAATGTGGTGTTGTCGGTGGTGGTGATATGACGCTAGAAGCAACATTAACTAAACTACATTACTTACTCAGTAAAGAATTACCTCAAGCTGAAATTTGTCGTCTTTTACAAGAAAATCTCCGTGGTGAACTCACGACTCATTAAACCATTACGCTCTGGTTGCTATGATTAAGAAACATGGCAGCCTTATTTATCTCTCCTATACTGCTAAATCACCCCTAGCCCAAACAAAGAATATAAAACATTTAAAATCAACAACTTAGAACAACACCGGTACTTATACTCGTCGATTTACAAGGATTATCCTTTAAATAAACAGTTACGCGTTACCGGTGATCGGGATAAAATCAACATTAAATATAATAGTAGCCCGTTTTTACTCTCCTTAAAAAACTGGCAATATTTAGTAAACACCAGAAAAGGAAAAGCCACTAAATAATCAGTGGCTTTGGGCTATTGTTAAGTATAATTAATGAAATAAACTCACATTCAACTCATATAAAACTTATGTTACATTAACAGTAAATAGGTTTAACTCTGGCCAGTAATGGTAAATCATTTGCAGATAACGCCCCTAATTTTAACCATTCAATAAGCGATTTAGTTAAATCGATAGATTGCCCTGACAACATTTGATTTTGTAATAATTGTACCTGTACTTGCATCCGCTCGGCTTTAAATTCTGCAGGTGACTCTTTACTTGCTAAAATTTCGAGTTCAAGGGTTTTGTTACTTCGGTCAATCAGTTTGCTGTTTTGATAACACTCTTGTAAACGTTTCTGCCAAACATTGGGTAAATCTACCAGTGTTTCAGAAAAATCTGCTGCCGTTTCCGGTTTATTAGTAGCTAAACTTTCTAAGCAATCGAAAACAAGTTGCCAAGTCTTGGCCTTTTTGTTTTCTGTCATTTGCATGAGTTGTTGAGATATTTGCGCAAGTAATTTTTCAGCTAAGGTTACGGCACTTCTTATTACCGGACGTTGACTGGTAATTTTTACACGTAATTCTTCAATACTTACTTGTAAGCTTAATAACGCTGTTTCTGATATATCCGCGACTAGTTGTTGCTGATAGCTTTGTAATTGTTGTGATAATTCAATTTGTTGATTTTCACGGTTCGATTGTTCAAGCAACTTAGCTTCATCACGCTTTGAAAATAGCTGGTCATTCACTTTTCTAAATTTTTGCCAAAGCTGATTCTCTTCACGTTGACCGCTGTAGCCAATGGCTTGCCATTGTGTTTGCAGTTTTTTAACACTCTCAATTGCAGAGAAAACGTCATCGTCGTTCAATGCTTGAGTAACTTGAGCAATCAATAGGTTTTTGCTATCACTGTTACGTTGATGATAATTTCTTAATTCAGCTTTAACGGGTTGTAAGCTCGCCGTAAACGATTGACTAAGTAAGTTGAATTTAGTTTTATCAACCTGCCCCGCGTTTTGCCATTGCTGTATTAATTTATTGAGTGTTGCATCAGTAAACTTCCAATCGATGGCTTCATTATCAATGCCTTCATTGAGTTTTGCAGAAAAGTCGTCGGCAAAGCTTTGCGCTTTACTAATAAGTTGTTGGCGAGATTCAAGATGTAGTTCACGTAACTTTTCTTGTTCTGCATAAAATAACCGACATGGAGCAAAAGCTTGTTCGCAAAGTGCGTTGAATTGGTAATTTAACTCTTTTTCAATTGATTCTTCAGCATGTCCAAGTGAATTCCACGTAACACGAAATTGTTTAACTTTTGCTGCTTGCTCATTGGGGTTATCAATTGGCTGATCAACGAGTAACTTAATATCCACAAGTAACTGCTGTTTTCTAGGCGTAGCAATAGATTGCTCTAAATCACTTAATTCGGCAATTTTATCTGCTATATCATCAAAGTCACGTTGAACTCGTGACTTTTGCTCTTCTGATAAACCATCAAAATGTTTTTTAGCTTTTTTGAAAACACCAAAAGCCGCATTGTACTTACCCGTCATTATTAAGCGCTTTACGTCAGCAACTTTTTTCTGGCATTGTGATAAGAGTAAGCCTTGTTCTTTAATTAACGATTTTAGGCCTTGCTGCCATTGTTGTTTTATTTCTTTAAAGGCGTCAACAATAGATTGTGGTAATACCCCTGCCGCTTTTAGCTCAACAGTTTTCCATTCTTGTAACCACTGATCGAACAGAGGTTTACGCAGGTTCAATTCTTCAATGTTTTTAGGTAAAGCAACTTGTGATATTTTTGAAATTAGATGGGTTGCATCACTCACCGATTGTGCAATCTCAGGCAACTGAGCCAGTTTTTTTGCTTGGGCTTTTACTAAAGCAATAAAGTGTTGTTGTTCTTTACTGTTTAATATTGAAGAGGTTATTTCTTCGCGTAATTGTTCAAGTTTATCTTGATACTCAGCTTCATCAAGATCACCACTTTCAAAAATTGTTGTGGTAAGCTTTTTACTCATTTCATTAAGGGCACTATTAAAATGTTCATTAGCCAAACGTTTGTCTGCCACTAATTTTTCAGCAATGATTTCTTGTTGATGGGATTCATGTAACGGAGAAAAATGTTTAATGAGTTGGCTATTAATTATTTTATACTTTTCTGTAAAGTTCTCAGCTTCTGGCGAAGAGAGACAAGAGAAATCTTGATAATAGTTTTGCCACTGCGTTTCTAATTCAGCTTGTTTTTCTTTGAGTTGCAGATAATCATTGACCTCTTTCAAAGCAAGTAACTTTGCTAAAACTAACTGAACACCTTTTTTAATTTTGTCAGGTTGTTCTGCCAACTCGTGTAAATGTTGTAACTGTTGCTCAATATTAGTTTTTATTTTTTCATTACATGATTTTTTAAGTAATTTATCTAATACATCAAGAGGCAATACTTGTTTGAGTAAATAAGCTTGTACGACTTCATCTTGCTTATGGGTAAATATTGAATGGGTTAACGATGGTTTATTAATTTTTTCAAATAAAGCGATAACAACATCGGCTTGTGTTTCATTTTGTAACCATAGTTCCAAGGACGGTAACTTATCATTGCTTTTCAATAAGATTAATTTGTCTTGATTACTGATCGTTATTTCGTGCTGGCCAAGCAGAATCTTTTCTACTTGCTTAAGACAATATTCACGGACTTTTTTATTGTCGTTGTCGATACTGTTTTTATGCCAAACAGTAAAGTCAGCCATTTTAATGAGAGCAGCGCGGCGCACTAATTCGTTAGGGTCTGTTTGTGCAAGATTTGTTAATATAACTAAGTCATCGGGATTGCTAAGTAATAAATCTTCACTGATTGCCGTTAACCGAACATTGTGTTCTTTACTTTGCCATTTTGCTTTGAAAAATTTAGAAAAAATCATAAATCGGAAAACCTTGCAATATTATTGTCTGGGTTGTTTTTAAGATCAGCGAACTCGCTTTTCAACTGGCGTTTAGTTTTATCTACGATAAGTCCATCTGCGCCAACGCTTAAGATTTGATCTGAATTTAAATGTCTTGATTGATAAGCCATGGTAATTTGCAGCGCTGATGTTTTTTGTGCTGTATCAACTATAGTTCCCTCTGGCCATTTGCCCGTTTCAGCGGCACACTTTAAGCGCAAGTACATTTCTTCTGACATATCGTCTACTAATGAAATAATATCCATTGTTATATTTACAGCCTTTGTTTCTTAATTCTTACGAGAAAAGTTAATGTTAATTTCGGTATTTAAGCATCAGCAAACGAATGCGAGTTGCAATATACCAAATAAAGCCAACCACTGCCGCACCAATACTTATAAAATATTGCCATGTGCCCTGCTGTGCGTCTTGCCAATACAAAAATAGAAAACCACCACAAAAAAGTAACATAGCGATAAATGAGTGATTCATCAGTTTTTGGGATTGATCTATTTTGCTCAATTTTTTCATTGATGCTATTTGACTGGCATCAACTTTGGTCAAATCGATTTCACAATGAGAGCAAGACTTCGCTTTGTCAGATATCTTTTTCTTACAGTTTGGGCAATTAATTACAGCCATAGGAAGATAACGCTCCATAAAATAATTAGTGTTAATATTCTACCTAAATTTAAGCAAAAAAAAACGTCCTATTGGACGTTTTTTAAAGTAATTTTACTTTTATTGCAAATTAATAAAAGTAAATCAATTATAAATAAAATTACTTGTTTTTATTAAAACGATCTTCCCAGAATTTAGCTTTTTCAATACCAAGCTTTTTAGGGTCAAAGGTAAATTTTGTCACCCCTAGTTTCTGCTGACGTTCATAATCTTTTAGTGCTTTAATCGCGGGCTTAGCCATAAAGAAGATGGCGATAAGTGCAAAAATATTCAACCAAGCCATTAACCCAACACCAATATCACCAAGACTCCAAGCAGCACTAGGTTCTGCAACAGTACCGTAAAAGACTGCTGACATTAGCACCACTTTAAGGAGGAATCTAAGTGCCGGCATTTTAATTGTTTTATTAATATAAGAAACATTATTTTCCGCGATAAAGTAATAAGCTAGTACCGTTGTAAAGGCAAAGAAAAACAAAGCAATAGCAATAAAGGGTTTACCAAAACCGGTTAAAACACTATCGACCGCAATTTGCGTAAAAGCAGGACCACTAATAACAACGTCACTGGCTAAGTTACTAACAACAAAACTAGTCGCGCCTTCTGGCATAACATTATACGACTGTGTGATTAAGATCATAAACGCAGTAGCAGAACAAACAAATAAGGTGTCAATATAAACTGAGAAGGCTTGCACTAATCCTTGTTGCGCTGGATGTTCAACTTCTGCAGCAGCAGCAGCATGTGGTCCAGTACCTTGTCCGGCTTCATTTGAATAAACTCCGCGTTTAACACCCCAACCAATTGCTGCACCAAACCCCGCCATTGGCGTAAAAGCATCGGTAATAATTAGCATAAAGACACCAGGAAGCTGATCAATATGCAATGCTATGATAGTACAGGCAATGATAATGTAAGCAAGCGCCATAAAAGGCACCACAATTTGGGTAAAGTTAGCAATACGCTTAACACCACCAAAAATGATAAAACCAAGTAATAAAACAATAAATACCGCGGTATATACTTTCGTTAAAGGTAAGTCGCCCATAAAAGAGCTAACTGAACCACCGGCGCCAAACACATTGACCATAGCATCACCGATGCCGTTTGATTGCACAACAGGTAATAAAACACCACAAGCAAGAATAGTTGATAAAGCAAATATCCAAGCATACCATTTTTGACCTAAGGCTTTTTCAATGTAGTAAGCTGGGCCACCACGGTACTGACCGTCCTCTTCTTCTTTATAAATTTGGGCATTGGTTGATTCGATATAAGCCGTTGCTGCACCTAAAAAGGCAACTACCCACATCCAAAATACCGCGCCAGGTCCACCAAAACCAATAGCAGCAGCAACCCCTGCAATATTACCAGTACCAACTCGTCCAGATAAAGACACCGCTAAGGCTTGAAAAGATGAGATACCCTTTTCTGAGCTTTTACCCGAAAGTAATAGGCGAAACATTTCTCTGAAATGACGTACTTGCGCAAATCGCGTTAAGACAGAGAAAAAGACCCCCGTTCCTAAACAGAGATAAATTAAGTACGGGCTCCAAATATAGCCGTTAATGGTATTTACAATCGCTTCCACATGACACTCCAGATTTATTATTATTATTATTTAATTTGTTGTTCGACGGTTGAGGGCCGCTAATCATTTAAGTGCAACTTGATATAGCACTTAAACGATCATCGAACTTCAATTATTGATTTTAGATAGGTTTAGCGTAAATCATCAACAACATGATAAATAGCCGTTAAAAAGTCACGACCAAATAAGCTACTACGCGTGTCTGACCAACCGACACTGCGGTCTGGTAATAAGTCATTATCTTTAAAAGGCATTTCTACAGTATAAGACAAACATTTGAAGTTATTACCAACCCAATTAGCACCCACAGTTAAGTTAGCTTGGCCGGGCTCATCTTTATCATAACCTTTGTCATCTTGAAACTCAGGAGTTACCGCTAGAAGAATGGCTTTGAATTTTTCTTCCAAGGCTTGATGTTTAGCGTCATATGCGGGGACACCTTCACAGCCAGCGACAAAGTTAAACGGTAGAGCTTCATCGCCATGAATATCAAGAAACATGTCAACACCGGTAGCTAACATTTTCTCACGCACCAAGAATACTTCTGGACTGCGTGCCATTGAAGGCTCTAACCACTCACGATTTAAATTAGTACCGATAGCATTTGTTCTTAAATGTCCTCGAACTGAACCATCAGGATTCATATTAGGCACTAAATAAAACACCGAACTGTCTAAGAGTGAGCGAGCAACGCCATCGTCTTCATCGAGCAAACGGTCAATAAAACCTTCCATAAACCATTCAGCCATACTTTCGCCAGGATGTTGACGAGCAGTAACCCAAATAACTTTCTTGTTTGGACCTTCTTCTCCAACTTTTAATACTGACACATCGCGTCCATCAAGGGTTTGTCCTAAAACTTGCAACTGGCAATCAATATCTAATTGCGCTTGATGCAGTAAGTCTTGATGACGTTCGTAGCTATACGGAGCAAAATAAGCAAAATAAACTGAATCATATTCTGGGGTTAAAGTAATACTCAGTTTTTCTCCATCAAATTCAGTTGGTACACGAAACCAATGCTCACGGTCGTAGGAAGCCACTGCTTGATAATCGGTCCATCCTTCTGTGTAAGCAGAAGTTCCAGCATTCATTAAATGAAGGGTATGTTCACAACGATCGGTATTATTAAGTTTAAAATGAAACCACTGATAAAAATCAGATTGGTTGTCTTTAACAATTTCAAGTTGAATATTATCGGCTTGGCTTGCATCAATAACGCGGATATTTCCACTATCAAAGTTAGAGGTAATTTGCATGACAGGATCTGCTATTTTTATTATGAATAGCCACAGTGTACACAAACAATGAAAAGATCAGAAGTAATATGCGTTAAAGTGTTCTAAGAAACAGCCCAATTTCAGAAGAATAGCCCATTGATTTTGCAATAACGGTATTTTTATCATCAATGACATAATAACTTGGATAACCTTCTATCTTGAATTGATGCTTGATTTGCTCTGTACCTAAGGCAATAGGGAAAGTTAATTGATGCTGGCTAGAAAAATCAAAGACCTCTTTTTTATCAACATAATCTAATGCAATGGCGATAACATTTATCTGTTGGTTCTTTTCATATGTCTCTTGAAGATTACTGATACTGATATGACATATTTGACACCAAGGAGCAAAAAAATAAATAATGGTAGTTTTCTTAAAATTGGCAAGTTCAATGGTTTTATCATCGAGCGTTTCTAATGAAACAGTTTGTGGCGTTATCTGTTCTCCCGTTGATAGCATGTCTGATTCTCTGAACATTGTCAGTGCTTGAAAGATGGCTAAAAACACCACAGCTTGAATAAATAAACTCTTCAACACAACTCACCTTTATAAATAATATAATAACGAAATAGTTATATTTATAGACCCGATCACCCGATTAAAAATTCAAATTAAAACAAAAAAAATCCAATACCTAGGTATTGGATCTTTATTGCTATTAATAGAGGAAGGTTAACAAGTAGCGTTAGCCTATCTGTGTTAAACCATTCATGTAAGGTTGTAATGCTGTTGGAATTTTTACACTGCCGTCAGCTTGTTGGTAATTTTCTAAAATAGCGACTAATGTACGACCAACCGCTAAGCCAGAGCCATTTAAGGTGTGCAATAATTCAGGTCTCTTCGTTTCACTGCTTCTAAAGCGTGCTTGCATGCGGCGAGCTTGAAAGTCGCCCATGTTAGAACAAGAAGAGATTTCACGGTAAGTATTTTGTGCAGGCAACCATACTTCGATATCGAATGTTTTAGTTGCACTAAAACCAATATCCCCCGTACATAAAATAACGGTACGGTAAGGTAATTCTAATCTTTCAAGAATTTTTTCAGCATGACCTGTTAAGGCTTCTAACGCGGTAAATGAATCTTCTGGCTTAACAATCTGCACCATTTCAACTTTATCAAACTGATGCTGGCGAATTAGACCGCGAATATCACGACCACCTGAACCGGCTTCACTTCTAAAACATGGGGTATGCGCGCACATCTTAATAGGTAACTCGGCCTCTTCTACAATTTCATTTCTTAATAAATTTGTTAAAGGGACTTCAGCCGTTGGGATCAAAGAGAATTTTTTATTACTTAAATCAGTGTGAAATAAATCTTCACCAAATTTAGGTAACTGTCCTGTGCCATAAAGTGAATCTTGATTCACTAAATAAGGCACGTACATTTCTTGATAACCATGCTCTTCGGTATGAACATCAAGCATTAACTGTGCAAGCGCACGGTGCATTTTAGCAATTTGGCCACGTAAAACCGCAAAACGTGTTCCCGCAAGTTTAGCACCACTTTCAAAATCTAAACCGTTGCCAATACCAGCACCAACATCAACATGATCTTTAACTTCGAAATCAAAGACACGAGGTGTTCCCCAGCGTTTAATTTCAACATTATCATCTTCACTTGCCCCGTCTGGGACTGAATGATCGATTAAATTTGGTACCGCCGAAAGAATATCATCAATTTTAGCAAGCACATCATCTTGTTCAATTTTGGCAGCATCTAGATCAGCACCTAATTGACTCACTTCAGCTAATAATGGCTGAATATCTTCTCCACGCGCTTTAGCTTGGCCAATAGATTTTGAACGGGTATTGCGTTGATTTTGTAATTCTTGGGTTTTGATCTGAAAAGCTTTTCGTTGCTCTTCTAGATCGATTAATAACGCAGTATCTAAAGAAAAGCCACGTTTCGCTAATTGTGCCGCAGTGGCTTCGATATCATTTCTAAATAATTTTGGATCAAGCATTTTATTCACATCTACAAGTTAAGTGGTTGTTTATTTATTTTAGCTTTGCTTACTTAGTCGCATAAGTTACTAAGTACATCCCAATACCAGCAGCAAAAACACATAAGCTGACATTAAGTAATATATTTATCATGCCTTTTAGGAATTCACCTTGTTGCATTAACAAAAGTGTATCCAATGAAAAGGTTGAAAATGTGGTGAAAGCTCCTAGAAACCCGATACCTATTAGGGTTCGGTAGACACTTACTTCAATTACACCATTTTCAATAAGACCATATAAGGTGCCCATGATCAATGAACCGGAAATATTAACCGCCAATGTCGCAAAAGGGAAACCTTTTCCGAGCCAATTCAATATTAATTGCGAAAAATAAAAGCGTAGACTTGCCCCACACGCTCCGCCAAGTGCTACAAATAGATATAATGAAAAGGTACTAATGGTATTAGTCATAACGTTTATTATTACTTTGGTTATTTAATTCATTGAGAAAATTTTGTTTATCTTTTAACTGTTTTTCCAAGCCACGGTCTGTTGGTTGATAAAGCAAGGTATGTTGCAAGGATTCAGGAAAATAATTTTCCCCTGCAGCAAAGCCATTATCTTCATTATGAGCGTACCTATACTCGCTGCCATGACCGAGTTCTTTAGTAATACTACTGGTGGCATTTTTTAAATGAAAGGGGACGTCGAGCTCTGCAGTATTTTTAGCAAGCTCTTTGGCCTGGTTAAAAGCCATATATACGGCATTACTTTTCGGTGCTAAAGCCATGTATACAGTTGCTTGAGCTATAGCTCGCTCACCTTCACTAGGTCCGACACGCTGAAAAGTATCCCAAGCATTAATAGCGAGTTGCATTGCTCTGGGGTCGGCATTACCAATGTCTTCACTGGCGATCGCTAACAGCCGACGGGCGACGTAAAGTGCATCTCCGCCCCCTGCTAATATTCTCGCGTACCAATAAAGTGCGGCATCAGGAGAGCTACCGCGCACAGATTTATGAAAAGCACTGATCAAATCATAAAAGGCATCACCACCTTTATCGTATAAAGCAATTTTATTGCCCGCTACTTGCACAACAGTTTCTAAAGTAATAGTGATTTTGGATCCTGACAGAATATCAACGCAGTTTTCAAAGACATTCAATAGACGTCGTGCATCGCCATTCGCCAAGGTTAATAATTGCTGCTGGGCATTATCGGCAATAGATATCTTAATGTTTTTGCTGTTTTGCTGATTCTCACAAGCGCGCGTTAAAATAATTGATAGATCATCACGCGTTAACTTTTTTAAAGTATAAACACGTGCACGTGATAAAACTGCTTGGTTAAGTTCAAAAGCGGGATTTTCAGTGGTCGCGCCAATAAAAATAATGGTGCCATCTTCAATAAAAGGCAAAAAAGCGTCTTGCTGTCCTTTATTAAAACGGTGAACTTCGTCAACAAATAATACGGTGCGTTTTTTATGGCGAAGTAAACGTTGCTTAGCATTATCTATTGCTTGACGTATATCTTTAATACCCGAGGTTACCGCCGATAAGCGTTCAACCTCGGCATTTGCATGACTAGCGATAATTTCTGCTAAGGTGGTTTTGCCTGTACCCGGCGGCCCCCAAAAGATAACAGAATGACACTTCCCCTGCTCAATCGCGATCGTTAACGGCATACCTGGCGATAAGATATGTTGTTGACCTTGATAATCGGCTAATGTTTTAGGGCGAAGTTTGGCCGCTAATGGTTGAAACTGATCATCGTCATCGTCATTGTCAGTTTCAATCATTCCTTCATCAGCGAAATCTAAAGGTAAAGAGCCATTAGCGTCGTCGTTAGCGTTGATCATCTAACTCAACACCTTCGGGTATTTTAAAGGTAAATAGTGCACTTTCGGGAACAGTTACTTGGTCAAACTGTGAAAGCTTAAACAGGCTTAACTGCCCTGTTGCGTCTAAAATAGTAAAGCTAGTAAGCATATTACTATTTTTCTTAAAACGTAATTCTAACGTCTTCACTTGGGCATTATTATCATTGGCATGAATGAGGTAATTGTTTTCATCGGTCGAGCTAACACTATAATGTTGCCATAGTGTTGGATCGCTGCTTGTTAATAATAAAATGGGGGTATTGAGTAGCGCTTTTTCTAAAAGATAAGCACTAACCTGCTCTACAAACGGGTCAAAAAACCATAAGGTATCACCATCTGAAACGATTAATGACTCATCTGGTTCTGCCGTTTTCCAGTGTACTAAGTTAGGTTTTTTAACCGCTAGAGTACCCAAAGCGTTTTGTAACTCATTACCTTCAGCATCCAGAACTTGCTGGTTAAAATTTGCCGTAAAATATTCAAGTTTTGCTAATTTTTGTATTAAATTACTTTTAATGATTAGAGCATCGTTGCTTGGCTTTTCTATAACATTGGTCGGTTCATTGAACGGCAAAGCAAAAACGGAGGTACTTGCACTGCTTAATACAACAACAGAAAAAAATGATAAAAGTGCTGTTTTTTTTAGGGAAAAATTCATTCAGTTATCCTTATAACTTGACTACATAAGTCGGGAAAAATAACACCTACAAATCTCTTACAGGTGGTGGTGCCAATACTTCACGGGCACCGTTATGGCCTGGTGAACTTACCACACTTTGGTTTTCCATATCTTCAACAATACGTGCTGCACGGTTATAACCAATTCTAAATTTACGTTGCACACTTGATATGGAGACACGTCGACCTTTAGTGACAAATTCAACCGCCTCGTCATACAAGGTATCAAGTTCAACCGCTTCATCGGCTTCGGCTTGCTCTCCGGGTAATAAAATTTCATTATCAGTATCACCTGACAATATTTCTTCAACATAATTAGGTTCGCCACGAGACTTCCAGTCGGCAACAACAGCATGTACTTCGTCATCGTTAACAAAAGCGCCGTGAACACGCACAGAAACAGCCTCGCCAGGTGGTAAATAAAACATATCTCCCATGCCTAACAGCTGTTCAGCACCTTGTTGGTCAAGAATAATACGTGACTCCATTCTTGATTGTACTCGCAGTGCCATACGGGTTGGAATATTAGCTTTAATTAAACCGGTAATTACATCCGCTGAGGGGCGTTGAGTCGCTAAAATTAAGTGCATACCCGCCGCTCGGGCTTTTTGAGCAATACGCGCAATAAGTTCTTCGACTTTTTTACCTGCAACCATCATCATATCGGCAAATTCGTCAACGAGTATAACAATCGCAGGCAATTTTTCTAACAAAGGCGGCGTTTGCGTAAAAGCATCATTAGGCTGCCAAGTAGGATCGATTAACGGCTCTCCAGCTTCAATAGCATTAAGCACTTTTTCATTGTAGCCTTTAAGGTTACGTACACCCAGAGACGACATAAGTTTATAGCGACGTTCCATTTCACCGACACACCAGCGCAGCGCGTTAGCCGCTTCTTTCATGTCGGTAACCACTTCAGCTAACAAATGTGGAATACCGTTATAAACAGAGAGTTCAACTTGTTTGGGGTCGATCATTATCATCCGCACATCTTCAGGTGTGGATTTATACAATATACTGACAATCATGGTATTAACCGCAACTGACTTACCTGAGCCTGTTGTTCCTGCCACTAATAAATGTGGCATCTTGGCTAGATCGGCTATCACGGGTTTACCTGAAATATCGCTACCAATCGCCATGGCTAAGTGGGATCTTGATGCAGCAAATGCCGGGGCAGAAATGACATCAGTAAAATAAACCGTTTCTCTATATTTATTGGGTAACTCAACACCAATGACAGATTTACCTTCAATAACTTCAACGACACGGACACTTTTAGCAGATAAGGAACGGGCAATATCTTGCGACAAACCGCTTACTTTACTGGCTTTAACACCTGGCGCTAAATTTAACTCGAAACGGGTAATAACAGGTCCGGGATAAACACCAACGACTTCAGCTTTCACACCAAACTCTAAGAGTTTTTCCTCAACTAGTCGACTGACTAATTCAAGCTCTTTCTCGTCAATAGGGTTTTCAGTCCGGTTGGGGCGATCTAATAAATCAAGCCCCGGTAGTCCTTGATAAGTTGCGCTATCTCTTTTTACCGCGACCTTTATCGGTTCTTCAACATTGATTGGATCAACTTTCTCAAAGGCAGCCGTTATTTCATCATCGCTAACATGTTCTTGAACATTAAAAGCGAGTGGTTCACCGATTAGGTCATCTATTGCGACAAAATGCTCGATGTCCTCTTCGAGATCAAAAGAAAGATCTTTTTTACTCGGTGCAATAATGTCTTCATATTCTTGTTCATTTATTGCATCAAAAGCATGATGTAGCTCTTCGTTTTCATCCTCTAGATTTTCATCCTCTAGATTTTCATCTACTTGAAAACTTGCCGGTTGTTTTTCAGTTAGCTCAGGTAAAGCCACTGGCTGTTCTTTTTTCTCAACAGTACTAACCAATACTTGTTTTTTTACTTTTTCAGTCTTCAATGCAGTGAAGTAGGCTTGTAGTTTTTGAGGTATTGTTAATAAATATTGGGCGAATAGTATTGTATAAGCACCGGTTTTATCAATAAAGGCGATCAATGAGAAACCGGTTAGTAGCACAAAACCAGAGAGGAGAAAGGTCAAGAATAATAAAGTACTACCGACAAAAGAAAAATAAGGCAGCACCGTTTGACTTAACGCGTCACCAATAATACCACCAGCTGAAAAGTAAAAGACATCATCAAAATTCATACTGGCAATTGATGTTATACCAATATAAAAAAGAATAAAGCCAATACACTTTAACCCTAAGGTTAAGTAATCTAATTGAATTAAGCGATGATATTTTTGAAACAATAACCACCCTGTTATTGCAGTAACAAAGGGTAGACTATAAGAAATAAAACCAAATAAGTTTAACAGTAGGTCAGAAATATAAGCGCCAACAGCACCGCCTAAATTACGAATAGGTGTTTGATAACCACTTTGAGACCAACCAGGATCAGCGGGGTTAAAGCTAAATAGCGCTAACATAATAAACATGGCAAAAAGAAAAGAAACCAACAAACCAGCTTCTAGTAATCGTTGCACACCATTTAATTTACTTTGAGTAGGAGATTCTGTAGACAATATAATAAACCGAGTTAATAACTATTTTATAGCCATACCACTCAAGTTGCAGTAATACGGGTAAGTTTATATACAGTAAAATAACAAACTATTGTAAGGAGTTAAATGTTTAAATCACTTACTTGAGCTCAATGATGCGATTAACGTTTAATCGGTAGAAAATTAGTCGATTTAACCTCTT
Organism: Colwellia sp. BRX9-1; assembly: GCF_014077195.1. Lineage (NCBI taxonomy): Bacteria > Pseudomonadati > Pseudomonadota > Gammaproteobacteria > Alteromonadales > Colwelliaceae > Colwellia > Colwellia sp. BRX9-1. The sequence goes on along the minus strand of NZ_JACGVM010000017.1, from coordinate 43,439 downwards.
CCATAACAACATAACTTCTACTTTCGCTTACAGAGGGCAAACGAAGTAAAGTATCACCTAGTAATTCTCGATAGGCGACCATGTCTGCAACGCGGGTTTTAAGTAAAAAGTCAAAGTTTCCAGACACTAAATGACACTCTTGTATAACATCAAGGTCATGGACCGCCCTAGAAAAATCATCAAAAACATCAGGACTGGTTTTGGTTAAGGTTATTTCCACTAATACAAGTAATGCAGCTTCAAGCTTTTGGGGGTTTAATATCGCTTGGTAGCCTTTAATATACTTCTCTTTTTCTAATCGCTTAACCCTTTCTAAACAAGGTGTTGGACTTAGCCCTACCCTTTTAGACAACTCTATATTGGATATACGAGCATTTTTTTGTAGCTCAACGAGAATATTACGATCGATGCGATCAATACTTTTGCTTTGAGACGACGACATTATATAAAACACTACATTTTCGAGTTATAACAGGATTATATATCGATTTATAAAATATTACGATAGGTTAATTCGAGAATAACGCATTATAATAGCCGCAAATAATATAAAAACATTTAACTGGTGAGACGATTATGATTATTGGTGTTCCTAAAGAAATTAAAAACCATGAGTACCGTATAGGCTTAACTCCAGCAGGCGTTAATGAGCTAACGGTTAATGGTCATGAAGTGATTGTTGAAAATAACGGCGGCGAATCTATTGGTTTTGAAAACGAGCAATATATAGCAGCCGGTGCCAAAATTATAAACACGGCGGCAGAAATTTTTGCAACCGCTGACATGATAATAAAAGTAAAAGAGCCACAACCTGACGAGTGTAAAATGCTACGCCCAGGTCAAATACTTTTTACTTACCTACATTTAGCACCCGATGCTAAGCAAACTGAATTATTAGTTGCTTCTGGCGCAACCTGTATTGCCTACGAAACGGTAACCTCTGCTCAAGGTGGTTTACCTTTATTAGCGCCAATGTCTGAAGTCGCTGGACGTATGTCTATTCAAGCAGGTGCTCATGCGCTTGAAAAAGCACAAGGCGGTTTAGGTGCTTTATTAGGTGGTGTTCCGGGTGTTGCTCCTGCGAAAGTATTAATTATAGGTGGCGGTGTTGTTGGTACTCAAGCTGCTCGTATGGCAATAGGTATGGGCGCTGATGTAACGATATTAGATCGTTCATTACCCCGTCTACGTCAATTAGATACTGAATTTGATGGCCGTTTAAAAACAGTTTACTCTACTGCCGATGCGATGGACCAATTAATTGTTGAAGCTGACTTAGTCATAGGCGCGGTCTTAATTCCAGGTGCAGCTGCACCTAAATTGGTAACAAGAGCCCACATCAAAATGATGAAAAAAGGTGCTGTTGTTGTTGATGTGGCGATTGACCAAGGTGGTTGTTTTGAAACATCAAAAGCAACAACTCATCAAGACCCAACGTATGTTGTTGACGACGTAGTACATTACTGTGTAGCTAACATGCCAGGTGGCGTAGCACGCACATCAACAATGGCATTAACTAATGCAACCATGCCATTTGCGGTAATGCTTGCCAATAAGGGTGCAAAACAAGCCATGCTTGACAACGTACACTTAATGAATGGTTTAAACGTATTAGGCGGAAAAATCACTTACCAACCTGTTGCTGAAGTTTTAGGCTACGACTACATACCACCTGAAGTGGCTATAGCGACTTTATAACGACTGAAAATAATACTTTGTGAGTTCTTCATAAAAACAACAAACCTCTGTTATATATTTAATAGAGGTTTTTTTTACGATGAATCTTAAACCTGACCATTTGGTTAGCTTGTGTTATATTTCAATAAATATCACTAAAATTAGAGTTAGGGAATCAATCATGGAAATTCAGGTTGTTGACTATCAAGATAAAAATGCTGGAAAATTATTTGTTCAAAGCTTAAGAGAAACAGGTTTCGGTGTATTAATTAATCACCCTATTGAGCAACAGCTTGTTGAATCTATTTATAAAAATTGGTATGAATTTTTTAGCGGTGAAGAAAAGCATAACTTAAGTTTTGATCCAAAGAAACAAGATGGCTACTTTTCAACCGAGATATCTGAGACGGCTAAGGGTCATGCAAATAAAGATATAAAAGAATATTTTCATGTTTATCCTTGGGGCAGGATCCCTGATCAACTTAAAGATGAAATACTTACTTATTACCAAAAAGCCTCTGAACTTGCTGCAGAATTACTTGATTGGGTAGAAAAATATAGTCCGGTCGACGTCTCAGAAAAATATTCAGAACAACTAGCGAATATGATCAAAGATACGCCAAATACTTTATTACGTATTTTACATTATCCGCCACTAAGTGGAGATGAAGAACCGGGCGCAGTGAGAGCCGCTGCGCACGAAGATATTAATTTATTAACCATATTACCGGCAGCAAATGAACCCGGTCTGCAAGTACAAAAGCAAGACGGGTCTTGGATTGACGTTCCCAGTGATTTTGGCAGTTTAATTATTAATATTGGTGATATGTTGCAAGAAGCCTCAGGTGGATATTTCCCATCTACCAGCCATCGGGTTATTAATCCTTCAGGTAAGGCCAGTAAAAAGTCTAGAATATCATTGCCGTTGTTTCTTCATCCACGAGACGAAGTCGTCTTGTCTGAACGACATACTCAAAAAAGCTACTTATTAGAAAGATTAAAAGAGCTTGGCGTAAAATAGCGATGAGTGGTGGTGTATAAGGGTTTATATGCCATCACTGTACATTTAACATTGCACTCATAGAAATTTTTATCAAAAAATTAATTTACCCTCTTGAGTTCTTTGCTTAAACTCCCAACTAATACCTTATAATTATACTTTTTATCAATCTTTGGAGTCATTCATGAGCGAAGCAAGACATTGCCCGTTACTCATTTTAGGATCAGGTCCAGCTGGTTACACGGCTGCAGTTTATGCCGCACGCGCAAATTTAAAACCAGTGATGATCACTGGCATGCAGCAAGGGGGTCAATTAACAACGACCACTGAAGTTGAAAACTGGCCTGGTGATGCCGATGACCTTACGGGTCCAGCATTAATGGATCGTATGCAAAAGCATGCAGAAAAGTTTGATACCGAGATTATTTTTGACCATATCAATGAAGTTGACTTTTCGAAACGCCCTTTTACCTTAAAAGGCGATAGCATGAGCTATACTTGTGATGCACTTATCATTTGTACGGGTGCTTCTGCACAATACCTAGGTTTACCTTCAGAAGAAGCATTTATGGGTAAAGGCGTTTCAGCCTGTGCTACCTGTGATGGTTTCTTTTACCGCAACCAAAAAGTTGCTGTTGTTGGCGGTGGTAATACCGCTGTTGAAGAAGCGTTATATTTATCAAATATTGCCTCTGAAGTTCACTTAGTGCATCGTCGTGAAACTTTTCGCTCTGAAAAGATTTTAACTGACCGTTTATACGAAAAAGTTAAAAACGGCAATATTACCTTACACTTAAATCAAACCTTAGATGAAGTGTTAGGCGATAAAATGGGTGTTACTGGTGTACGTTTAAAAGAAACGCAATCTGACACGACTAAAGATATTGACGTTATGGGTTGTTTTATTGCGATTGGTCATAAGCCAAACACTGATATTTTCAACGACCAATTAGCGATGAAAGATGGCTACTTAACGATACAAAGTGGCACTAACGGTAATGCAACACAGACCAGTGTTGAAGGTGTTTTTGCCGCGGGTGATGTAGCTGACCATATTTATCGTCAAGCAATTACCTCTGCTGGAGCTGGTTGTATGGCAGCCCTTGATGCAGAACGTTACTTAGACGCTAAAGGCTCTTAGTCATTAAAAACCAGATTGTCGCATTACTCGATGTCGATGATCTGGCATTTCCACCCTTAAAGCATGCGTTGATTGAACCTAATGGCTTACTTGCTTTTGGTGGTGATTTATCTGTAGCGCGATTAAAGTCGGCCTATCGAAGTGGTGTCTTTCCTTGGTACAGTGCTGGCGAAGCCATTATGTGGTGGAGCCCAGATCCGCGTGGTATTATCCTAACCGACCAATTACGTATTAATCGCACCTTGCGAAAAGTATTAAAACAACAGAACTTCACCGTAACCTTAAATCAAGCCTTTGACCGTGTTATTCATTATTGTGCCGATGCTCCCTTTCGTAAGGAAGATACTTGGATAGTTGATGATATGTTAGCGGCTTATCAGCAACTGCATGACAATGGTGTCGCACATTCGATAGAAGTGTGGATGGATGGCGAATTGGCCGGCGGTTTATATGGCGTGGCAATTAATGGCAGCTTTTCTGGAGAATCAATGTTTTATCGAAAAAGCAATGGTTCTAAAATCGCATTAGTTTATTTAAATGCTTTATTAAAAGGCCAAAACATTCCATTAATTGACTGCCAAATGCTCAACCCTTTTTTAGAAGACATGGGCTGTATTGAGGTTTCACGCTCGCAGTTTATGACATTGAAAGCAGAAGCATTAACGGTTTCATTACCAACGGATTTTTGGCTACCTCGCCAACTGACAGAAGAGCCTTAGTATGAGCACAAATTTTCAGTTAGGCATTACCGGTTCGTTTCCTTGTAACTACTTGCCCGACCAAGAAGAACGTTTACTGATTGCAACCGATGAACGTTTACATAACAGTGAACATTATGGTTGGTTAATGTCACAAGGCTTTAGACGCAGTGGTGATCAGATATACCGACCTCATTGTGAACTTTGCTCTGCATGCAAATCTTTGCGGGTCTTAGTTAAGGAATTTTTGTTATCTAAAAGTCAAAAACGAAATATAAAGAAAAACAACCTATTTACTATTAACATATCAACTGAAAAAAAAGCTATTTATTACCCGCTTTACGAAAATTACATCAATACTTTACATTCCGATGGCTCAATGTTCCCAGCGACAAACGATCAATACAATAGTTTTATCCGTTGTAACGTCACAGAGCAGCTCTACCTTGAAATATGGCATGATAATCAACTTATTAGTGTTGCAGTAACCGATGTACTAAAAGATGCCCTATCAGCCGTATATACGTTTTATCATCCGGATTATAATAAGCACGGCTTAGGCGTGTTTTCTATTTTGCAGCAAGTGTATTTAGCAAAAGATAGGCAGAAGAACTTTCTTTATCTGGGTTACCAAATTGATGACTGCAAAAAGATGAACTACAAGGATCGTTATTACCCACATCAAGTATTGATAGAAAACAGATGGCAAACAGTAAATAAATAACACTATAGCTTTACATTCCGGCCTGTTTTCGGCATCATCTGCCCAGATTTTTGTTTATGCACAACTTTAGAGGTTTAGCGCCCAATGGCGAAAGAAGAAAATATTGAAATGCAAGGTACGGTTCTTGATACCTTACCAAATACTATGTTCCGCGTTGAACTAGAAAATGGTCATGTTGTTACGGCACATATTTCAGGAAAAATGCGTAAGAACTACATTCGCATATTAACGGGTGATAAAGTAACGGTTGAATTGACACCGTATGATTTATCTAAAGGCCGTATTATTTTCCGTGCTAGATAATTAAGACCCTATAAAGCTAAAAGCCCTGTGAATAATATTCACAGGGCTTTTTTATTACTTTAGTTATAGATCCTTAAACCTAAAAACCAATCATTGACGATTAAGCCAGCTTTTTTAATAAGCCGTCGCTAGCATCCTCAACTAAATCTAAGACAAGCTTAAATCCCCTCGCCCCACCATAATATGGATCAGGTACTTCTCGTTCTTCAAAATTATCTGCATATTCCAAAAACAATTGAATTTTTTCATGTAAATGCTCTGGTGCTAACTTTTTTAGCTCTTTAACATTATGCTCGTCCATCGCTAAGACTAAATCAAATTTGGTAAAATCTTCAACAATAACTTTACGTGCTTTAATTTTGTCAAATGAGTAGCCACGTTCAGTACCTATCTTTTGTGCACGATGATCGGGCTTTTCACGCGCATGAGAGCCCGTTGTACCCGCAGAATCTATAATTAAAGAAATACCCTTTTCTTTAACTTTATGACGAAAGACCGCCTCTGCGCTTGGCGAACGACAAATATTGCCCATACAGACAAACAGAATGCTATTTATTTCTTTATAATTCATAAGTTTAGTTACCAATCTCCATGTATTTGACATCTGATCACTAGTGTTTTCATACTAGTAAAATCAATGACTTATGTATTGTCAGTGTATTTAACGAAACTATCTTGAGCTATTTTTATAAGAAGGTAAAGGATAATTCTCGATAGAAAGTTACTTTACGTCAAACTAAATTCAATGGCGTAATAAATCATATCAACAACACTATGACTTTTTCGTGACTGAATTGTTATCTACATCATCTTTCGCAGTTTCTTCAACTTTTGGTGTACCGTTAGCATTAAATTCAGCTATCGCTTCACCAGAAGATTCCCAATGTTCTCTTTCTTCTTCGGTTGCTTTGGGCGAGAATAGCCCAGTAAAAGCATAGAAGATCCCAATAAGTGGTGCCATCCAGCAGGCAAAAGCAAGGGGGATATACAAAAGGTTTTCTATATTGCCATCAGCAATACCAAGACCTAGCGCTGAAATTACAAATGCACCACCCGCATTCCATGGAATAAGGGGAGACATTAATGTTCCACCTTCTTCGATTCCACGTGATAGATTTAAGGTTGAATAGCCCATACCACGATAAACAGGCGAGTACATTCGTCCCGGTAAAGCAATCGATAAATAAGGGTCACCGGCAACTAGGTTAGTCGCAAAGGCAGTACCAATCGCTGCGGTTTGAATACCGGCAAAACTACTCACCTTACTTTTAATAGCATTAATAATTGACTTCAAACAACCTGTTTTTTCGAGTGCACCGCCAAAGCCTAGTGCAATTAATATCAAGGAAATGGTCCACATCATCGATTGTATGCCCCCCCTATTTAACAAGCTGTCAATTTCTTCAATCCCCGTACTTATCGAGTAGCCATTATTGGCAAAATCAAAAATTGATTGCAGACTCTGCCCCTGTACAACCATTGCCGTTGCACCACCCGCAACAACGCCAGCGAATAATGATGGCATAGGGGGATATTTTTTTATCGCTAAACCCATGACAGCCAAAGCAGGTAATAATACCCATCCTGAAATATAAAAGTTTTCGTCTAGGGTGTTAGTGATAGCGTCAATTCTTTCAAATGAAATGCTTTGAGTGTCGATGACGAAAAACCCCACCAACAAATAGATGATAAGAGCGATGAGCATAGCTGGGATGGTCGTTGCCATCATATTTTTTATATGAGAAAAAACATCGGTTCCAGTCACTGCAGGGGCCAAATTAGTTGTGTCGGAAAGTGGTGAAATTTTATCACCAAAAAAAGCACCAGAAACTACAGCGCCAGCTGTCCAATATGCAGGAATGTTAAAACCTTCGCCAATGCCCATTAAGGCCAAACCAACCGTACCGACACTGGCCCAACTAGTGCCAAGAGAAAGTGAAACAACAGCACAAATGACCATACCAGCAGCCAGAAAGATTTCAGGCGAAAGGACCTTTAAACCATAATAAATAATACTGGGTACTGTACCGCTAGCAATCCAGACCCCAATAATCATCCCAACCGTTATTAAAACAGACACTGAAGGTAAAGCGACGTGAATAACGTGAAAAATTCCTCTTTCAATATCTTTCCATTTCAGCCCTAACTTAATACCAACAATACTGGTAATGGCTAAACCAATGGCAAGAGGAATGTGTGGCTCAAAAACGCCAAAGTAAAATATTTGTGTCCCAAGAATAAGTAGCGTTAATACGACAGGCGTCAAGGCAAGTAATAAACCCGGATTGGCATTTTTTGTCCGTTTCATTTAAATACCTCATGTTTTGTTATTCATAGATTAGGTGAAGAACAGTCATCGTGATGGGTAAAGCAATAGGCCAATTTAACTTGTTACGGCTTTGAAAGCATCATTACATCGTCGATATAAAGGATAACAAAGGTAGGGTCACACATCATTCATCCTTTGAAGGCCATGCATTATTTGCTGATTTTTTTGATGTAAATTATTGATCAAATCCAGAAGATACTCTTTACTGTAATTATTGATTATCAAAGGTAAAATGGATCTTAACCACATTTCTATCTTCTCATTTACCTCTAGCATTACAGTGGTTATTGTTTCACTGTTTGCATTAGGAGCTAACGCTAGTGTTTCTATATAAACTAATAATTGTTCGTCAATATCGTCATCGAACCACATTTCAAATGTTTTAATAGGCGCCTCTATCAATGAGGTGATTAAATATTGGTTTCTGACTTTTTGCTTGTCTGTTAAATAATGTAAAAACATTCTAGCGCGCTCTTGCTCTGTCACTTTAAGACTTCTCTCATAAAACGCTAGCGTTGCGGTATTCAATGTTATTAGGTGTTCAAATACTTCACTTAACTGGTGATAACGCATAACTTTCCTTCCTATTCTAAATTTTTGTGAGCCTATTTTCGAAGAACCTAACGATCAACTTATAAATTAAACAACGCCACTTGAATTTTCTGCTTATGAATAATTTAGTCATGTAGGATTTATTTTTACAACTCAAAGTAACAAAATATCAGCCTGCTAGATGTGCGCTAGCGCACATACTTAATTGATGTAGCAGAACAAAAATCAATTTTTAGCATTATAAAAAGCCTAAAGGGAGATATGTTACTTATACCGCTAATATACACATTTAAATATAACCTAGACTACTGAGAATATAGCAATACAGGGGGTAGTAGCTTTGTAGATAAGAAAACCGTTAAGTTTTGTGTGATGGCGTACATATTTATTGTCACATTCCGTGCAAAATAATAGCCGTAACCTATAACTTAACTAATTTAACAAAACTGAACTATTGGGATTTAATATGAGCAATCAAAACGAACGCAGTATCGCGACCTTTGCGGCTTTAAAAACTTGCATAGCAAATGGAGAAACACAATCAGTAAAAGAATTATTAGCAAAGCAGCCAATACAAGCACTTGAAAAAAGCTATCTTATTGACTTAGCAAAATTAAATAACAATCCTACTATAATAAAACTCATTGAAGAAAGCCCAATAAACGAATGAATTAATTAAAAATTAACATCACAATTTAAAGAGTGCCAGATGCAAGCACCAATGCATTCAATTGAATAACTTTTTAATCAACAGGGCTAGCAAGGAACAAGAAAGGCTAATATCTATTTTATTGATTATCTAATTATATTGATAACAATGCGCCTATAGCCAGCGATGTTAAACGACACGAAACAGCTTTATGGTCTGAAATAGTCGCGCAACTTAACCTGTTACTACGTTAGAATTTAACGAAAATTTCTAGCTTAAGAATGGAAAAGGTATCGTAATATATTATCCATTTTTGTTAGCCAACGCTTATTTACCTTGGCTAACGGTAACCCTTAACAAAGTTTAATAACTTTTAATAATACTTACGGAGCTCGTTTTCATATTCTGGATCAATAAACCGCTCTTGATCGAATGGTGGATTTTCCATTATTTTCTCAGCGTTTACATTAACGGTAATATAACAGTCAGTCCAATTAACTGCCTCAATACATTTATGACTAATCAAAACCTTGCGACCACCGGGAGCCCAATTACGCGTGTCTATGACGATATACGAAATAGTCCAATTATCATCATTTAAAATGAAGTCTTTAATATGGCCAATTTTTTGATCTTTCGCGTAGATTTTAAATTTCTTAACATCATTGGTTGAATGTAAATGCCAATCTTCTGATTTTACTTGAGTATTATCCTTAGATAACTTTGTATCAACTAAGGGTTTGGGACTAGGAGAAGTTCTCCATAATCCTTCGTTCATCCAATAGTAAGCATAACCGTAGAATTGAAATAATTCAGTTTCATATTGATGAGATATTTGTTGGTGTTCCTCAAGTGGAGGACTATTTTTAATTTTTTGTTGAGTTAAATCAACAGGGAATTTGTACTGTTCCCACTGAGGTTTTTGCAGTGAGATGGTGCTGATTAATATTTTTCGTTCTCCACAGAGCCACTTTTTAGTATCAGGAACTATGTAACGTATTACCCATAATTTATCGTCAAAGAGGAAATCTTTACAAAGACCTATTTTTTTGTCGATACCTTGTAATTGAAAACGCATAAGTTCATTGAGACTTCGTAACATTGTCCTACCCTTCTATATTAATTAAGCTTTAATTTTCGAAAGTCATGGCTTATATCATACTCGGTCAGTTATTTTTCGTATGTACGTCAACACACTTAGCAGTGATATTTTCACTCCAAAACATGGAGATAATATTTATACCTGTTATGGATCAAGCACCTGAAACATGCATTTTGATTGGTAGCGGGTACATACCCTTGTTCTACTCGATATAGATATAAATCATGGTAGATTCAATCAACGTGAACTTTCTTAAAAAGAAAGTTCACTCTTAGATGATGATAGCTTTATCGTTGGAGGTCCTTATGTTTCCTGATTTGACGTCTTAATTTTCTTTGCTAGCACAATGTAGAACGCTGGCAACACGTACAGTGTTAATATAGTACCAATACCAAGCCCTGCAACAATAGTAATACCAATCGCAAAGCGCGACTGTGCGCCTGGACCCACTGCAATTAACAGCGGGATCATAGCCACAATAAGTGCCAGCGACGTCATAATAATGGGTCTCAAGCGAATCGCAGCCGCTTCAATGACCGCGTCGCGTCTATTGCGGCCTCGCTGTTGTAGAGTATTCGCAAATTCCACGATGAGAATACCATTTTTTGCGACTACACCAATCAGAGTGATCAGGCCCACTTGCGTATAAATATTCATTGAAGCAAAACCAAGCATAATAAAAGCCATAGCGCCGGCAATAGACATAGGTACAGACACCAGTATAATAAATGGATCGCGCCAACTCTCAAATTGCGCCGCCAGCACAAGGTAGATAACGAGTAACGATATAAAGAAGGTAACGATTAGTGCGCTACCAGAATTTTCGAATTGTCTAGACTCGCCCTTAAAATCGTAGCTAAAGCCGCGTGGCAAGATATCAGCAGCCTTGGCTTTCATGAAACCAACAGCATCTCCCATGGGTACTGATGGCACGGGAATACCTTCAATTGTTATCGAATTTAGCTGATTAAATTGTGTCCTTGACGAGGGTTCAACATCATGTTCGAAATTAACGACCGAGCCAAGTGGAACCAACTCGCCAGAATCAGCGCGGATGTAATAATCGTTTATTGCCAGTTCACTATCCCTAGCATAACGCTCAACCTGAGGAATAACTTCGTAAGAGCGCCCTTCCATATTAAAACGATTAATATAGCCACCACCAAGCATACTACTGAGCTCCTGACCGATTTCTTCCATCGACAAACCTAAATCTGCAGCGCGATCTCTGTCAACCTTTACCCGAGTAACAGGCTTATCGATATCGATTGATTTTTGCACGAAGGTAAAGTTGCCACTTTGCATGGCGGCAACAACCAATTCATCAGCCACCTGGTTAAGCTGATTAAAGTCACTCCCTGAAGTCACTACAAACTGAAAAGGTAAACCACCACTGGAACCAGGCAAGGAGGGGATCGGGAATAATGCTGTTTTTAAACCGGTAATATTTGCCACCGAAGACTGTAGTTGAGGCATTATGTCAAACTGCGATATATCACGTTCACTCCAGGGTTTCATTTTAAAACCGCCAAATACAGCATCGGAACTTGTCATACCCACCAGCATAAATGTCTCGTCGTAGCCTGGCACCTGCTCAAACGCTGTCTGCATTTCCGCGCCATACTTTTGCAAGTATTCAAGGGTAGCAGTCTGTGGTCCTTTGCCCTGAAATAGAATAATGCCACGATCTTCAGTGGGCGCCAGCTCTTTTTCACTTAACATGACCATAAAAAATATCGACACGAGAACAACCAATGCAAACATGATCACAGGTGACACGGCCTTAACAACGATAGTCAATGAGCGCTGATAAACGTTGGCGAGCTTTTCAAACAAGCCTTCTACAGCACTTTCAAAACGCGACGACTCTCCATGAGGTTTCAGTACCTTGCTAGCTAGCATAGGCGATAAGGTCAAGGCGATGATCCCTGAAATAACGACCGCACCTGCAAGCGTGAAAGCAAACTCAGTAAATAGCGAGCCAACTAGCCCTCCCATAAAGCCAATAGGTGCATAAACAGCAACCAGCGTGATTGTCATCGCAATAATTGGACTTGCCATTTCACGGGCGCCAATGATCGCAGCTTCCTTCTTTGACTTACCATTAACGATGTGACGATGGATATTTTCGACAATAATAATCGCATCGTCGACGACTAAACCAATGGCCAAAACAAGTGAAAGTAATGTCAGTAAATTGAGTGAGAAACCCAGTACAAGCATTATAAAGGCACCACCAATTAGCGAGAGCGGAACCGCTAGTGATGGAATGATGGCAGCGCGAAGGGAACCAAGACACAAAAACACAATAACAAGCACAATACCTATTGCCTCGATCAGCGTTTTAATGACCTCATTAATTGAATCGTCGATAAATTCTGATGCATCATAAGGCAGTTCAACCAGCAAACCAGACGGTAGTTGAGATTTAATCTCAGGTAGAAGTTCTTTTACCCGTTCTGCCACAGACAGCGGATTTGAGCCAGGAGAGAGGCTAATAGCCACGTATGTCGATGGTTTTCCTTTGTATAACGCAATGTTTTCGTAGGTTTGCGATCCAAGTTCCACCCTCGCAACATCCTTGAGACGAATAATCGTGTCTTCAGTTGATTTGATAACAAGATTCTTGAACTGTTCAGTGTTAGAAACGTCAGTGTTACTGGTAAGACTAATCTTTATTAACTCTCCTTTTGTTTGTCCAACACCAGAGAGATAATTGTTTTCGCGCAGGGTCTGAACAATCTCGGTCGAGGTAAGATTAACCGCAGCAAGTCTTTGGGGGTCTAACCAAACTCTCAGAGCAAAACGCCGTCCTAAAAGTTCAGCTTTACCCACACCCGATAGTGCCTGTAGTTTTGGCTGTACTTCACGAGCAAGATAATCGGTGATTTCTGGTACCCGCATAGTCTCACTGAAGAAAGCAATGTACATAAGCGCGCGACCTTCACCTGTTGTCGAATTAATAACAGGGTCTTGAGCGTTTACAGGTAATGCGTTCCGCTGACTAGCGACTTTAGATTGGATCTCGGCTAACGCGTCATTAGCATCGTAATTAAGTTCCATCTGTGCTTCGATAGTTGAAAACCCCTGCGTGCTCGAAGAGCTTAAGAAGTCGATGCCTTTAGCTTCGGCGATGGCCTGTTGCAAAGGTTGGGTGATAAACCCCTGAATTAGTTCGCTGCTAGCACCTGGATATGCAGTCGTAACCGTGACTTTAGTGCTTTCTAGCAAAGGATATTCGCGGATCTCCATTTCCATGATGGACCGCACACCAACCAGTAATATCAGCAAACTTACTACCGTGGATAAAACGGGCCGTTTTATGAATATGTCTGTAAAACGCATGGCTATTTTACTCCTGTGCTAACAGAAGCAGGGTCGCGTGAGGAGTCGTTCTGCTTGATTTTTACTTGCTGGCCAGCCCTGAGGCGCAAGAGGCCTGAGGCAACAATACGCTCTCCAGCTTCAAGTCCTTGCTTAACTTCTGTCATACTTCCTCGTTTAAAACCTGTTTCTAATGTTCGGCGCTCAGTAACCAGTTGACCCGCTGAATTTTCTGTTAATACATAGGCAAAGTTACCGTAGGTGTTGAATGATATTGACGTGTTTGGGATCGCTACCACCTCTCGAGGACCTTCTGCGAAGGTTCTGACAGTAGCAAACATTCCAGGTTTGAGTCCTTGTTGTAAATTAAGAAGCTGAGCACGTAATTTAACGGTGCGTGTTTCAGGTGTGACCGAACTGTTGATAGCGGTAACGGACCCCTTAAATACCTCGGAACCTTTTGCCGCAACAGTGACTTCAACAGGGTCTCCGATGTCAACACTTCGCAGCTCTTTTTCAGAAAGTGTATATTCAACAAGAATTGGGTTAAGCATATTGATTTCAACGATAGGCGTACCTACGAATAGATATTGGCCAATGTCGGCTAGACGGAGCCCGAGAACACCATTGAAAGGTGCTGTAATGACTTTTTTGCCAAGCTGAGCCTCTGCCTCTTGCACTCTTGCTCTGGCAGAATCTTCCGCAGCCTTAGCTTTATCATAGGCTAACTGTGAAACAGCTCGTTTGGAAATCAGATCGACGTTATGTTGAAACTCCTTCGATGCAAGCTGTTCCTCAGCCCTACTTTTTTTAAGTATGGCTTGCTCTATTTCGCTATTCAGGCGAATAAGGATATCACCTTTTTCAACACGCTGACCCGATTCGAATAAGACCTCAGTTACAACGCCTGGCATCTCATTAGCGATCCGAACACCATTTATAGCCCTAATACTGCCAATTGATTGAATGCTCGTTTGCCAGGTAGCCATAACAACCTCTGTGGCTTCAACAACCGCAGGTGGTCGTGGCTGCGAGAACTTCGCCTTTATTTGCTCTAGTTGATAGAACTTGTAGCTGAATACGCCACCAAGCAAAACAAGCAGTAAAACAATAGCCATTGCAAAGCGAGAAAAAGTGCCCATTCTGGTGATCCTTTTAAATAAAATAGGTGAATAACGTTGAAATATATAACGAATTTAATTTCAAAACATTGAAAGGTAATTACTCAAGCTACTTATTTGAAGCTCTTAGCATCCACGATGTTTTTTCATGAATTCGCATTCGGTCAGAGACAAGAGATACCGTTGATTCATCGTCTAATTGATGAGCCACTTTTAAAACGTCACGTGCGGTCTTTATAAGTGTTTCATGCCCAACAGTTAATACTGCAATCATTTCTGTGGCATTAGGAACACCATCCACCTCGTGGATTGAGCTTAATCTGGAAAATTCTTTATAAGTGCCTGGCGCGTCAACATCAAGCGTTCTAATACGTTCTGCAATGTCGTCTACAGCAATTGCTAATTCTGTATATTGATCCTCAAACATTAAGTGTAACTCTCTAAACCTCAACCCCGTAACATTCCAGTGAAAGTTATGTGTTTGTAAATAAAGCGTATAAGAGTCTGCTAGTAATTTTTTTAATCCTTCAGCGATTTTGCTTCTATCTTTTTCATCAATACCAATATCAATGGTGCTCATAATTACTTTTCCTTTTTTCATTAAAAAAATCAATATAGGGAGGCGATTTTTGCCGCCCCACCAAAAACATAGTGTACGACTTTATCGATTTAGGCTCTGTGCGATATCGAACCAAAAACGTTTGGCTGATGAGTATACGGGGGATAACTCTATTGGCTTTAGGTTGCCTGCCGATAGTTATTGTAGATTTATAACAATATCTAACGGCTAACAATGGATTATTAACTAATATTCTTCCTCTAAAGTCATAAGCGATGTGTTACCACCAGCAGCGGTCGTATCAATGCTAACTGATTTTTCTGTTAATAGACGCTGAATTAAATTATCCAAATATTCTGAACTGATCACCGGTAATATTGCGCCTTGACGTTCAGCTAACTTCTCACTGATATAATGTTTTCGGTCGCAATGACTATCAACAACAACACCTGACAAAGCAGGATGCGCTAACAGCGCTGATAAATGACATAACTTAGCAACTTGAAAAACATTTTCATCTTCGCCTGTTGCAACAAACTTATCTCTAAAGGCTAAAGCTTCCTGATAAAATAAATCAGAGACAACCGTAATAACGGTATTACCCGTCGCCAACGCCGTTATAATAGACATCAACAAAAACTGAAAGCTGACATTTTTATCCGCAAAGCAAATAATATTACCGCGGTTTTCTAAATACAACATATTAGACTCACCTGTTGGCCCAGGTAGAGTTAGTGGTTTATTAAGGTGTTTTTCAATACGTATTAATTGTTCACGAGCCGCTGTTAACGTAAGATTTAGGTCATCAAATAAATCATCAACAATATCAACATCAGCAATTTTGGCTAACAATTGACGCACGCAAGAAATACGTGTATTTAACTCAGTTAAACGCCAGCATTTTTCAGCGACATCGGCCTTATCCATAAGTAAAACTGCCTCTTTTTTAGCTTTTTCATCTCCCTCTAACACTTCCTCTTGTGAGGGCGATACATTAAGTTTCGCCGCATCAGGGGTAGATTTTTCTTTCACTAAGCGCGTTAAATAATTGGGACCCCCTGCTTTTGGCCCAGTACCAGAAAGACCTCGACCACCAAAAGGTTGTACACCAACAATGGCGCCAATTATATTACGGTTGATATAAACATTACCGGCACGTGACCGCTTAGCTAAATCAAAGGCACGGTGTTCAATACGTGTATGAATACCCATGGTTAAACCAAAACCTGTACCATTAATTTTATCGATAACCCCTTCTATCTCATTACCTTTAAAACGTACAATGTGCACACAAGGACCAAAGACTTCTTTTTCTAACACGCTAATATCTTCAATTTCATAAAGACGCGGGGCAAAAAAGAAATGCTCATTATTTTCTACCTCGGCAGATATTTCACATTGGTATAATAACTGACCATGTGTTTTCATATAATCGCTGTGCGCATTTAGAACGCCGAGTGCTTTTTTATCTATAACAGGCCCTACATCAGTGCTTAAGTACGCTGGATTACCGACATGTAATTCTGCTAAGGCACCCTTAAGCATAGTAATAACATTATCAGCGATGTCTTCTTGTAAAAATAATACCCGAAGCGCAGAACAGCGTTGACCTGCCGATTGAAATCCTGAAGAAATAACATCGTCAACAACTTGCTCAGGCAAGGCAGTTGAGTCAACTATCATACAATTTTGTCCACCCGTTTCAGCGATGAAAGGCACCTGATCGCCACCTCTATCAGCCAAGGTTTGTGAAATTATTGTCGCTGTGTCACTAGAGCCAGTAAAAATAACGGTTTTAATACGATCATCCGGAATAATTACACTACCCACTTTACTACCACGGGCAATAACCTCTTGTACAACGCCTTCAGGTAGTCCAACAGATTTCATCAGTTCAATGGTGCGCAGCGCAATCAAACTGGTTTGTTCAGCGGGTTTTGCCAATACAGTATTACCCGTAACAATGGCTGCAGCGATCTGCCCTAAAAATATCGCTAAAGGAAAATTCCATGGGCTGATACAGAGCACTACACCACGAGCTTCGAAACGTTCGTCTTCCGCAAGATTAATAGCTTTTTCAGCATAATAACGACAAAAATCAACCGCTTCACGTACTTCATCGATGCCATCTTGAGCTGTTTTACCCGCTTCTTTAATACATAAGGCGATAAGCTCGTCCATATGATGTTCAAGAATATCGGCAACGCGGCACAATAACGCTGCGCGTTCAGATACTGGTGTTTGTGACCATGATGAAAATGCTGTTTTAGCCAACGTTATCATTGCCAGCATTTCATCTTCGTTGTGATGACGATAAAAGCCTATTATTTCAGTTTGGTTGGCAGGATTATTAACGGCAAAAGCCCCTTTTGGAACGTTACTTTCAGAGAGTAGATGATCAGTAAACCAGCTATCTAAAAACGACTGCAAGGGTGTGATTGTATTAATATCAGCTAAATCGACGCCTTTAGAGTTATCACGACCGAGACCTTTTTCATCATGGTATAAAGCTATGGGTTTGGTGATTTGGGTGTTATATTTATCTTTTAAACGCTGCGTTTTTTCAACGGGATCTCTCAGTAAAGATTCAACAGGTTGAGTCTCATCAACAATGGCATTAACAAAAGAAGAGTTAGCACCATTTTCTAGCAAACGCCGCACTAAATAAGCTAATAGCTCTTCATGATGACCAACTGGGGCGTAGATGCGACATTGAATATTTTCACTAGAAACTATTTGATCATACAAAGAGTTCCCCATGCCATGTAAACATTGAAATTCAAAACCCTCTTTATTGCCATCAACGAGTTCAAGAATGGCGGCAACAGTGTATGCATTATGCGTAGCAAACTGTGGATAAATGGTATCTCTATAAGCTAATAATTTTTTTGCACAAGCGCGGAAAGAAACATCAGTAGAAGATTTTCGTGTAAATACAGTGAAATGCTGATGACCTTCTTTTTGAGCCTTTTTAATTTCAGTATCCCAATAAGCTCCTTTTACTAGGCGGACCATCATTTTTCGGTCAACTCGCACCGTTAATTCACGTAACCAATCAACGACAAAAATAGCCCGCTTTTGATAAGCTTGTAATGCCATACCAAAGCCAGTCCAATTTGCTAAATCACTATCACTAAAAACCGCTTCAATAATATCAAGTGATATATCTAAACGTTCAGACTCTTCTGCATCAACGGTTAAACCAATATTGTAGCTTTTAGCTTGTAAACAGAGCGCCTTAAGTTTTGGCACAATTTCAGCCATAACGCGTTCTTTGTGGTTAAATTCATAACGAGGGTGAATAGCAGAAAGTTTCACTGAAATACCAGGAACTTTACGAGGATCATCTTTACCCGTAGCACGCGCTACATTCCCAATCGTGTCTATTGCCTCTTGATAAGCTTTAAAATACTTATCAGCATCATTCATCGTACGGGCACCTTCACCGAGCATGTCAAATGAATAGACATAGCCTTGCTGCTCTTTATCGGCAGCACGCTCAGTTGCGGCAATGATTGTATCGCCCATCACAAACTGCTTACCCATAATTTTCATGGCGTAGTTCATTGATTTACGAATAACAGGTTCACCTAAACGACCGACAATCTTTTTCAATAAACCAAAGCTTTCCTTTTTGCGTTTATCGGCATAATTAACCATAGTGCCGGTAATTAACAAGCCCCATGACGAGGCATTAACGAACAATGAATCGCTGCTGCCTAAATGACTGTTCCATTGCCCTTGAGAAATTTTGTCACGAATTAAAGCATCTTGAGTATGTTTGTCTGGTACTCGTAACAAGGCTTCGGCCAAACACATTAAGACCACACCTTCTTCACTTGATAGGGTGTATTCTTTTAATAAGGCGTCTATTGCACCATTACCTGACTCGACTTTACGAATTTGAACAGCCATTTTACGCGCTCTTTCCCACGCTCGACTTCTGGCACCAACATTTACTTCTGCCAATGGTAAGATATGATCTACCGCGATTTTTTCATCGATACGGTAAAACTCACGAAGTTTTTGACGAAGAGGACAGTCTGTATTAAACGAACCATTGAAAAGCATATAGTTATCCTTAAAAAATTATTAAATAGTCTTTTGTAATCACTTAAGTGATTACAATTTAATTTATGCTACGAATGCTTTGTTAGCTCTTTGTCAATCATCGCCGACAAGATACGTAACAAAGTCTGTCCTTTTAATTTAAAAACTCTTTAGCTTTAGCAATCGAATAATTTACTGCTTGTGACAGTTCAAGTTTGGGCGGCATAACCAATTCATTTGGATCGACATGGACATCAAGCACACAGGCCTCAGTACTAGTAAATGCCTCTTTCAATGCGTCGACTAGCATTTCAGGGCGTTCTACACTCCAACCCTCACCACCACATAATCGAGCAAATTCAGCAAAATCTGGATTTTTTAATGCCGTTTTATAATTGGGGTAACCGCTGCTTTCTTGTTCGAGTTGAATTAGTCCCAATTTGGCATTGTTAAAAATAATAACCTTTATCGGTAATTTCCGGTTGACCACGGTAATAAATTCTTGCATTAACATGCTAAAACCACCATCCCCGATAAGTACTATTACCTGCCGGTCAGGAAATTTTAATTGTGCGCCTATCGCGCCAGCCATGCTAAATGCCATCGTGGCCAAGTTACCTGAAAGGGTAAATAGTTGGTGTTCAGTTACGGGTAAATGACGTGCGGCCCACGCAGTAACCGTGCCAGTATCACAAAGAAAAATCGCATCTTTGTTGGCAAGCTCGCCGATTGTTCGTGCTAGAAACTGCGGTTTTATTGGCGCTACTTGCGAGCTTTCTTTTTCGCCTTGTTCTCTTGACCATTTCATTTTCTGGTGACGACATTCATCAAGAAAATTTTTGTCATCTTTTTGGGGTAAATCAATAATTAATTGCTCTAGCACCTCACTTACCTCTCCAACTATCGATACATCGACAGGGCAACGTCGACCTATGTGTCGAATATCCTTGTCCACTTGAATGACTTTCGCTTTTCCAGGGTAATATTCTTTGTAGGGAAAGTCAGTACCGAGCATAATAAGTAAATCACAATTATTTATTGCCTCAATTGATGGTCGCGTACCAAGTAAGCCAAGTCCTCCTAAGGAATATTCATGCTCATCTGGCAGTAATACTTTTGCTTTTAATGTTCTAATAAGTGGTGCATTGCATTTTTTCAACAAAGTAAGTAGCTGTTGACGCGCTGGAATAGCCCCTACACCCGCAAGAACTACAATTTTATTAGCTTGCTGAATTAGGCTAAGTGTATTGTTTAATGCTGATGCTAAAGGTTTTGTACTACCCGTTTCATTGCCCGCGATTGGATGACAAGTAATACCTCCTTCTATTTGCTCCGTGGCCACATCTACAGGTAAGGCAATATGAGCAACTCCGCTTTCATTAATCGCACTATTACACGCTTGCTGGATGATTTCAGGGACACGATCAGCAGCAAACAAGGTTTGATTAAACACAGCGACATCAGAAAAAAGAGCGGATGAATTGATTTCTTGATGTGAGTTATTACCTATTTCAGAACGCGGTAACTGCCCCGTTATCGCTAGGACAGGTGCATGGTCGAGCTTAGCGTCGTACAAGCCATTGAGTAAATGTATGGCTCCACCTCCAGCAGTACCGACACAAACGGCAAGTTTACCGGTTAATTTTGCTTGGGCTGATGCGGCAAACGCCCCACTTTCTTCATGACGGACCTGTATGAATTCTATCTTTCCATTGCGGCGTATAGCATCCATCAAATCATTAATCGCATCACCTGGAATACCAAAGACATGGCGGACACCATATTTGTAAAGTGTCTCTACAATGTGGTCGACAACTTTACGTTTTTTGATTGTAGACATGTATTCCCCTTTCAATTTCAATTTCAATTTCAAATAAGTTCATCGATATTTACTTTAATTGTGCACAACGCTCAAAGCGTTATGAATTTATCTATTATATTTACTCACTGTTAACGACTTTCATCAGGCTCAATTGATTCATGAACATTATTTACTGCTGAAACTCCCGGAGTAAATAGTTGTCTGATGCTGTTCAACATCGTGTTATGCCTCCAATGCTCTGCTCGCACTAAACTTACTTTCAATAAAGCAATGTCTGGGTTATCCAATCCATCTTGAATCCACGTTTCATAACGTGACTCCCATAATTTAATCAACATAGCTTCACTTTTAATTACCTGAGTGATCCCAGATACCGAAATAAAATTGTTATCTTCTTTGATAAAACTAAGATTGACGAAGCTGTTTTCAGTCAATTCACCAATCAACTCTGAAGATAGCGTTGTAAAAAAGAAGAGTTCTCCTTCAGCACTAACTTCAACGGTTTCCATCGGTCGACTTTTCATTATTCCATCAGCAGACCTAGAAACGAGCATTGCTACATCACCTATATTAATGAGCTTTTGAATATGTGAGATATCTCTCTGTAAATGCTTTTCACTTTGCATGCTAATTTTCTCCGATTAAATGTATTCAACGGTGTTATCTGTTTTTAGATACGGCTAAGATAGTTAACATAAAAACAGTTATATTTGATTTATTAAGCTAAATCTAAAAATATTATACGGTGACAAGGGAGGTCGCTCTGTACGTTAGCGTACTGTCTAAAAAATGGCTTTTACCTAAACGGCTTAAAACTAATGCTGGCAAGTTGAAACAGAGGGTTTTTAAGGTGGTCTTAGCGCTGATTAACAGACTAAAAATAGTGTAAAATACTGTTTGAGGTTATAATAAATGTCTTTACTAATGCTTATTTAAAACAAACGAATAGCTAAAGTGGTCTAGTTTAACCTATTGGTATAATTACCTTTCATCAGCTGATAACACTCACAAGCTTCCCTCTCTAAGCCCTTACGATTAAGTATCTGAATGGTACCTCGTGTATAGCTAATTAACTTTTTATCTTTTAATAAGCAAGCGGCTACTGTTATCCCGCTTCTTCGAACACCAAGCATATCAGCAAGAAATTGATGTGTTAGGTTTAAATGAGTAGAATGTGCCCTATCATCAGTCATGAGTAACCAACGAGCAAGACGAGATACTATGGGATGAAATCGCATGCAGACTAATGATTGAGAACCTTGCACAAACAAAATATAAAGGTAATCATTCAACCTTTTTAACAGTAATGGAAAGTTTTTCAGTTGATACTGAAATTGCTTAACAGATAAGCGCAGCGCCGTTCCAGACCCCTGAACAACAGCTCTATCAGGAGCCGATTGTACCCCTGAAATATTGGAAATACCCAACATACCTTCATTACCAATAATACACAATTCAAGCGGTGGGTGTCTTGTTCCTGTAGTGACCAGTGAAATATACCCTGTTAAAGGATAAAATATGTAGTCAATGCCTTGCCCGCGCTCATGCAATATATCACCGGAGGTTAAATGGACTTGCTCGCATTGCGCTACAATAGTTTTTCTGAGTTTACTTGGTAGCCCATCTAACAGCTCATTGGTGACTTCTTGCTTTTCTTTTGATCGCATATGTTTGCTCTCTGATACAGAAAAATGATATTGCCTTAAATAATTAAAATTTAATTTATAGCAGCAATAGTCAAGTGTAAGCGATATAAAATAGAGGATCTGTGCGCTGGCAAACATTACTCACTTATATGATGACTTTATAACTTACATATTTAAAATGATTAGTTCACTAAGCAATTGCGGTGTCTATAATGTCGGGAGGTTTTCTTCAATGCCAGCGCTAAAGTCTTAACGTTTTGATGCGGATATTGCAGGAAAATTTTTGATAAAAGTCAATGGCGTGACCGCCTTATTTAGCGCAATAGCTGATATTGTGCTAAATATCTAAGCTGATTAAAAACTGAGCTTTAATACTGATAAAAATCATCAATTTATAAAGATAAAAGACAGTATTACTCATTGAAACAAATAACCTTGATTAAAGATTAATAACGTTTTTTGATTGATAGTAAACTTTTTCGTTTTCATGAGGGAGCAATCGGTCGGTTTCTTTTTTTACAACCGCGTAGCATTCACAACTTAAGCTTTCAAGTTTCTGCCTATTTAATACGGTAATATGACCGCGATGATAATCAATGACACCCAACTTCTGCAGTTTTCCCGCAGCTTCGGTCACACCTTCTCGGCGAACCCCTAACATATTACCAATAAGTTCTTGAGTCATCACTAGGGTATTATCGGGTAAACGGTCAAGCGACAGTAAAAGAAAACGGCATAATTGCTGATCAATCGTATGGTGGCGATTACATACTGCAGTCTGTGACATTTGAGTAATAAGGGATTGGGTATAACGAAGCATTACACCTAACAATTTTCCATGTCGATGGAATTCTTCGGTTAAGCATTTTCCTTTAAGCCGATAAGCATAACCTGCACTTTGAACCACAGCTCGGCTAGACGTACTTTCTCCGCCCATAAACAACGCAATACCAACAACGCCTTCGTTACCGACCACAGAAATTTCTGCCGAAGCGCCACTCTCCATTACGTATAATAAAGAAACAATAGAGTCAACGGGAAAGTATACATTAGCGAGCTTATCACCGGCTTCGTACATAACCTCGCCTAACTCTAGCTTTACTAATTCAACAAAAGGAAAAAGTCGTTCTTTTACTTCATCAGGCAAGACAGCTAGTAAGTGATTTTGTAAGGGGGAAATTTGGGTGTCGATTATTTTTTGCATCGTGAGGCGTCCCTTCTTAAGAATTAAATCAAGCTACTAGATATTATTATACCTTAACAAAAACAATCTCGCTGTTCGGTTCGATACCGTACACAACACTCTTTTTAGATGATCATTTTTATTTTAGGTGATGATCATTTTTATTTTAGGTAATTAAAGTATATATCGCACTAATCAACATTTAGACCACCTAAAGTAGATGCGCTTACATTCAGATAACAACATAACAAACAACAATAACATTTAAAGACAAAAACTTAAACTTTCCACTACTGTAAAGTCTAACGAAGAAATAGCCTACTGCTCTAGTGGCTTTCGCATAAAAAATAGTACGATAATTATTAGGTTATGTGTGACAGCGTACAGATATATCTTTACGTAAAGTACAAGGTAGTATTTAGAGCTTAGCGTTATAAAATTTTATTCATTAATGGAATGGACAAGACCATAAAAGTTTTACTTCAGTAAAAGAAGTAGCACCCTTTAAAACAGGTAAAACAGGTAAAACAACAAGTTAATGCTTTGCCAGCCACCAATAAAACCCTTATCATTTAATAGAGGAAAACGTTATGTATAAACATATTTTATTTGCCACAGAACTCCATGACTCAAAAAGCTATATTGAAGATAAAGTCGCGCAATTACAACAGTTCACCGACGCTAAACTTAGTATTATTCATGTGGTAGAGCCGATACCTAATTATGGTGGAGCACTCGGTGTTGTTCCGAGTCCAGACCCAGTTGGCAGTTTTGGTAATACAGAAAAACGAAAAGAACAAGCCAAAGAGATACTTCAACCATTAGCTAAAAGGCTAAATATCACCGAACAACACTTGTTTATATCGGTTGGATATATTAGCGAAGAAATATTGGCTTTCGCAGAGCACGAAAATGTCGATTTAATTATAACCGGTAGCCATGGCGTACATGGTTTACGCTTATTATTAGGGTCTACCGCAAATGCCATTTTACACGGCGCAAAATGTGATGTATTGGCAGTGCGTTATAAAGAGCAATAAGCATTGATTTAAGCAATAAATACATTGCTTTGAATATTATGATGGTAACGAACCTGCTGTGAACGAGCCAATCAATTAAGTCGGCAATTAATATAATATCGTTAATTATCTATCGGTTGCAGCTAGACTTACCTTTCCATAACAGGTTTTTATCGAGGGTCGTATCACTAATTTATCCTGTCTTATCAAATCGACCTATCATGATAAATTATTTGACTCGAGTCTCATTTATAATAAACACCCTACTGATTGTTATATAACTATACATGTTACCAGCCCTTTATTTTGGCTACCACATTATGTTTTCGTCTATGTATGCTAGGGTATATTTACTACGTTTATCATAATGCGTATACCAATCAGATTAATACTTTTAATGGAGATAACGACAATGGCCAACTCTATACAACGTTTAAAGCAACTTGAAATTAATGGTGAAATTTGTCACTACCACAGTTTTGATGGTTTAGCGGATAAGTATGACCTTTCACGTTTGCCTTTTGCCGCTAAAATTCTTTTAGAAAACTTATTACGACATGCAGATAGTGATTTTGTCCAACAAGGGGATATTGAAACCTTAGCCAATTGGGATGTAGACAACTGGCAGGATACTGAAATTGCCTTTGTACCTGCTCGCGTAATTTTGCAAGACTTTACTGGGGTACCCGCCGTAGTTGATTTAGCGGCTATGCGAGATGCGATAGTAAAAATGGGTGGAAAAGCCGAAAAAATAAACCCATTAAATCCAGTCGAATTGGTCATTGACCATTCAGTTATGGTCGATGTGTTTGGTCAAGCTGATGCGATGGAAAAAAACACCGCAATTGAGTTTCAACGTAATCGTGAACGTTATCAGTTTTTACGCTGGGGTCAGCAAAGTTTTGATAATTTTAAAGTGGTACCACCGGGCCGTGGTATTGTACATCAGGTAAATCTCGAATATTTAGCCCGCGTAGTATTCAAAAAGCCCGACGAGAATAATTTACTTTACCCAGATACCTTGGTTGGCACCGATTCACATACCACCATGATTAATGGCTTAGGTGTGTTAGGTTGGGGAGTCGGCGGTATCGAAGCTGAAGCGGCGATGCTGGGACAACCCGTGACCATGTTAATACCTGAGATTGTTGGTTTTGAATTAACGGGGAAATTACCTGCAGGAACTACAGCGACTGACTTAGTCTTAACGGTAACCGAACAATTACGTGCTGCAGGTGTGGTAGGTAAGTTTGTCGAGTTCTTTGGTACTGGGGTGAATGAGCTGACCTTGGCCGACCGAGCAACCATAGCCAATATGGCGCCAGAATATGGGGCAACGTGTGGAATTTTCCCCATCGATCATCAAACTACCGATTATCTGCAATTAACCGGGCGTGACAGTGAGCACATTGAACGCGTAGAGTCCTATTTAAAAACGATGGATATGTGGGGAACGCAATCTCAACAGCATGCTGTTTATCATAGCCGATTATCATTAAAATTAGATGAAGTAGTGCCTTCTATTGCTGGTCCTAAACGTCCTCAAGACAGAATTTCACTTGACCGTGCCGGTCTGGCGTATCGTGACTGGTTAGCTTTACAACACGGTATAAAACAAACAGTCTCGAGCGATAGTGAAAGTGGCTTTGAAAGTGAAGGCGGACAACCTTCGGTACTATTACCTGCTAGTAATGAAGATTCAGGCGTTCCCTGTCAGTATGCTGATGAAGACTTTGTATTAAAACACGGATCCGTCGTTATAGCGGCAATTACCAGTTGCACTAATACCTCAAATCCATCGGTATTAATTGCCGCTGGACTATTAGCCAGAAATGCCCGGTTGCGAGGATTAACGGTTAAACCTTGGGTAAAAACCAGTTTTGCACCTGGTTCACAAGTGGTCACTGATTATCTGCTTAAATCTGGCTTAAATGAAGATTTAGATGCCCTTGGTTTTCAGTTAGTCGGATACGGATGTACTACCTGTATTGGTAACTCCGGCCCTTTACCTACCGAAATTAGCGACGCTATTCATCAAGGCGATTTATCTGTTACCTCTGTTTTATCGGGTAATCGTAACTTTGAAGGTCGTATTCATCCAGAAGTCCAAGCTAATTATTTAGCCTCTCCTCCTTTGGTCGTTGCTTATGCTTTAGCGGGTAATATGAAGATAGATATTACCACGGGTTCACTAGGTGATGACCCTACAGGTAAACCGGTTTATTTACATGACATCTGGCCAGATAGTCAGGAAATTAAACAAGTTATCGAAAAAGTTATCGACAGTTCAATGTTTATTTCCCGATATGAAGATGTTTATAGCGGTAATAAAGACTGGCAAGCGCTGGATATAGTACAAAGCCAAAAATATGATTGGCCAGCTTCTACCTACGTTAAACTGCCACCATTTTTTAATAATATTAGCGCAAAAATACCAACTATTAAGCCAATTAAAAATGCTCGATGTTTATTAAAACTGGGTGATAGTGTCACTACTGACCATATATCTCCTGCCGGTTCGATTGCGCTAGATAGCCCCGCGGCTGAATATTTAAAAAGTGAAGGAGTCTCTCCCAAAGACTTTAATTCTTATGGCTCTAGACGCGGTAATCATGAAGTGATGATGCGCGGTACTTTTGCCAATGTTCGTTTACGTAATTTATTAGCACCCGGCACTGAGGGCTGTTGGACGACACTGATGCCATCAGGTGAAAAAATGAGTGTTTTTGATGCGGCGATGCAATATCAACAACAAAACATTGCTTCGATTGTTTTAGCTGGAAAAGAGTATGGTACGGGCAGTTCTCGTGATTGGGCCGCCAAAGGGCCAGCTTTATTAGGCGTTAAAGCGGTTATTGCACAGAGTTACGAACGTATTCATCGCTCTAATTTAGTCGGCATGGGGATATTACCACTGCAATTTATGCCAGATGATAATGCCGAGTCACTAAAGCTAACCGGTGAAGAGCAATTCAGTATTCCTGCCGTGAGTATTGGGCAGAAAACGGTGACAGTATCTGTTAAAAATGAAGAGGGTAATGAACGTTCCTTTGAAGTAAAAATTCGTATTGATACACCCAACGAATTCAAATACTACCAACATGGTGGCATATTACATTATGTGCTACGAAATTTAGCGTCGACAGACTAATGTTGTTACCCTTCTTAATTAATTTTGAAGGGTAAATTTTTTAGCATAATGTATAAACAGGTCATATTGTTGAACTGTTTATTATTCATTGTTGTAGAGGTTAACATTCAACTGTAGATTTTAAATGTAAATGCCTGAACCCTAGTCAATATTAACGATACTAATGGACTATTCCTTAACAGGAATACCTTCGAGTAGTTCTATAATACTGGGGTTGTTGTTTATATAGGCTAAATTAATGAGGTATTTTTTTTCAAGATCTTGCATGGATTGATTTGCTAGTAAGTTTTTTATTAATAACGCTTCGCCATTTCCTATTGCGGTTTTCAAAGCAGAGAAGTTCACGGTAGCGTGTTTATTTTGATTCGTATGATGAGATCCCATGATAACACTCCGTTAATTATTCGTTATGATAGTCACCGCTACTCCTAGCATCTAACGATGCAAATTAGGAGTACCAGTAAAGCAGTTTTTATATGTAGACTTATTCGTATTGATGCTATTTAAAATATCAATGTAGCGCTTACTTTTCGATGATATTTTTTGGGGGGTTGGCATTGTGTAAATATTTAAATAAGTCACTGTTAGTCGACAGTACTAATGTCGTATCTTCGCCAATAGCAAGCTCATAGGCTTGCAAGGTTCGTGTAAAAGCATAAAATTCAATAGATTCTTGGCTTTGGCTATGTGCGGTAGAATAAATTCCAGCGGCTTTAGCATCGGCTTTACCGCGAATTTCTACAACTTGACGATAAGCTTCTGATTGAATTTTATTTAAATCACGTTCGCGGTTGCCTAATATTCTAGCTGCCTCACCTTTGCCTTCAGATAAGAACCTTTCGGCAATTTGGCGACGTTCACTGATCATGCGCTCATAAATTTTAGGTCGTACACTTTCATTATAATTAATGCGCTTAAAACGAATATCTAATAGTTCAATACCAAACACCTTAACCTTTTCTGCCGCGGCGTTAAATATGTCTTGTTCGACAAGTTTCCTACCTTTATGGATAGGCACTAAACTGCCCATATCTAATGCTTTTTCTGCATCAGTTAACAATGGGTCACGCAGAGGTTGACGGCCTTTCGTGGTCCGAATAATTTCAATTAGCTTATGTGTTGCTACCGCATTTCGTGTCTCACTACCAAAAATATCATCTAATCTCGATTGCGCACTGCGTTCATCACCCAGACGTAAAAAATACGGCAATGGGTCGGTTATCTGCCAGCGTGCATATAAGCTAACAGAAATATATAACTTGTCCTTTGTCGGCATATCTGAAGGTGTACCTTCCCATTCCAACACACGTTTATCAATCGAATTAACCTGCTGAATATAAGGTAATTTAAACTTAATACCAGCATCAACAACCGGCTCCCCCACGGGACGACCAAATTGGGTAATAATGACTTGTTCGACTTCATTTACGGTATAAAAGGCGCCATAAAGTAAGGTAATAATAACGAATAGCAAAATACTCGTGAATAAGCTTAAATAACGTTTCATGGTTTTCTCCCTTCAATAGATGTTAAATTCAGCAAAGGCAAAACATCTACTGTGCCACTATCGATGATAATTTTGTTGCTTATGGTTGGCATTACTTTTTGCATGGTCTCCACGTAAATGCGTCTGCGCGTGACCTCTGGCGCCAATTTAAACTGGTCATATAGTGCATTAAAACGTAATACATCACCTTCTGCTTCATTAATTCGTTTTATTCTATAGCCATCTGCTTCACGAATACGTTGATCTCGCTCGCCTTCTGCCAATGGGATAATACGATTGTAATCTCGGCGCGCTTCATTAATCAGCTTTTCCTTTTCTTGTTGAGCCTGATTTACCTCATTAAATGACGCTTGAACGGGCTTTGGCGGATTAATATTCTTTAATTGAACTTGGTCGATACTAATGCCCATTACATATTTAGTTGCCAAAGCCTGCATTTTTTTAAGTGCTTCAACTTCAATTTCTTGGCGGCCAATAGTGATCACTTCGTCAACGGTTCTATCACCTACCACTTCACGCATCACTGATTCAGAAACATAGCGTAACGTACCTGCTGGATCACGTACTTCAAATAAGTAATTTTTGGGATCAGCAATTCGATACTGAATAACCCATTCCACCAGTGCAGTATTCAAATCCCCCGTCACCATTTGCGTTTCACCCACTTGATTACTTGCTACGGCTAAGTCACGCTCACGAGCACTACGGCCTATATTGTTTAAAGAATCATTGAACGAGTTGTTTATGGAGATATTTTGGTCAGGGTCTTTAGCACCAGGCGTTGAAAAGCCAAACTCTTGCTTCAACTGCCGCTTTGTTGGCACTATGTTCACTTGCTCTATACCTAAAGGTAATTTGAAATGTAAACCTGCGGGGAAAATAGCTTCAAACTTACCAAATCTCAGTACAACGGCTACAGAATCGCTAGGAACTGTGTATACCGCGGTATAAATACCACCAGTAAGCAATATAACTGCAAGGATAATCCATCCAGGTTTTTTGCCACTACTCGTTGGCAATAATTCTTGATACTTTTGAAAAAATTTACCGACTACTTTGCTTAGATCAGGTAGCTCTGCTTTGGGCTTTTTAGCGTTGTTATTATCTGGCGTCATAGGCTCCTCTCTTTATTAACTAACCTTCGAAAAATAGGTTTTAACTTTATAATTAATGACTGCCCCATCCTATCAAACTGTAAAATATAACTTTAATTAAATAAATCGTATTATATTATTTGTTTTTGGATAGACACACTTTGTAATTTCCTACTCAGGATCATCAGAAAATTCTACGATAAATAATATTAGTTTTCTGTTCGATACCACACGTAGTCGTCATAAATTATTTCAGTTAATACAGCCTGTGATAGATAGAGCATCATCACAAATATTTAATTTTGATTAAAGTTGAGTGTCGAAATAACGTTTTCACAGGCTGAATTTATTAGATAACTTTCCATTGAATCTGAGGAAATTCAAATGGTGATTTTTTATAAGTGCTTACGCTAATCGTTGATGTGGCCAGTATGAGATGATTACTGACGCACTTGTGCAGATAAGGTCTCTATTTTAAAAGGAGGGCTAAAGCGGTGGGACAGTAATTTCTGTTTGACGAATCTCAACCAGCGGACAAACACTGGCTACTTTATTGTGATATACCTCAATCTGGTGATCAGCTGGAACATCCAACATCATCAGCACTTCGCCATTACTAATTGCAGTTTCGCATGCAACCTTCTCCTGATCACTTAAACCAGCTCCTACCATACCAGAGACCCAAGCACCAAAACTCGCACCCGCAACGGTAAAACCTAAAATAGCGGCACCACCAAGGGCTAAACCCGTAGCCGGAAGGGTTATAACCGCCAGACCTGCCAATAATCCAGTAGTTCCACCAGCAATAACACCCCGTTTGATCGCTGGGTACAAGTCTGAATCATCCAATGCATCCGCTTTGGGGAGTTCGCTTAAATCGATTTTATCGTTTGCTATTAGATGCATTTGACTGTCGTTAATGCCATCAGCACGAAACAAGTTTACCAATTCACATGTAACCTTAACATCGGGGGCTAGAAAATAAATACGTTTCATTTGTTGCTCCTGTGTGCAGCCACACTGGCTAAAAACCTTATAATGTTAACAGGCATGAACTGCAGTATTTGATTAAAACAAGAAGGAAAATTTTAATAATTCCCCTATCGATAAAGTGCATGTTTATCCATAAGTCATCATAAATTCATATCCACAAAGCGTCTGTGCGTTGCCACACATTATTTAATGAAGTGATCTAAAGTCATAAATTGCATTGCTTAAGCTATGATAAACAACGTCAAAACTTACTCTCTGCTTATCAATGAGATCTTAACTAACGACAAGCTGATTGATCTGTATCAACCTTGATTCAGATAAACTAGCGCTCTTTATCAACAGTAACTAGACTAAAAATCAATCGATTAGTAGAAGCTACTACCTCTACCTTTGCTTAGGTATCTGTTTAATTTATTCTGCTATTTAATGAATGACCCTTGATATGATTAGAAATTTTTATTTCATTTGTCATTATTAATGGGCAAGAATTGATTCTCTATTATCTTCATATAGCGCAGAGTGTTAACTAGCTGGCTAATAATTCAACCTAAAAATGATTAAGGAATAATAATGAAATACTTTCTATTGAGTTTACTTGTCGTTATGTCATTAACACTGTTCAGTTGTGATAACGGAATTGACTCACCAAGAGGATTTAGTCTGCCTACAGGGAATATTGAAGCAGGTAAAATAGCTTTCTTAAAATATCAATGTTTAGCCTGCCACACACTCGATGGTGTTAAGGATGATAGTATTGCAAAGCAGCAAACCCTTTCAATTTCCCTGGGTGGTAAAAAAACTAAAATAGTCACTTATGCTGAATTGGTTACCTCTATTATTAATCCATCCCATAAATTTTCAAATTTACATTCACCACAGTTTAGAACACCTCAGGGTGAATCAAAGATGAAAGTCTTTAATGATGTAATGACTGTGACTGAACTCATTGATTTAGTATCTTTTTTACAACCTAACTATTCATTAAAACCTTATCAACAAACCAGATATCAATATTATCCACATTAAAAGGTATGGGAGTTAACATGAACATTAAATTTTTTGGAGCCACTAGAGAAGTCACTGGCTCTTGCTATTTGGTACAGGGTAATAACAAAAATATACTGATTGAATGTGGTATGTTTCAAGGTTCTCATCACCATGAAAAACACAACCATGACCCCTTCCCTTTTGATGTTAGTGAGTTAGATGCTGTGGTGATCACACATGCATCAGGCTAATGTAACCCAAGCAAGTTATAAGTAAAATATTATAATCTAAGAGGGGGTGGCAATTTGCATGGTCATTGACCAAGATATTATTATAAGGAAGGGAATTGGTTAATATCTTTGTTAATTGGTTTGTCGACAATACTGATAAAACTAGGGTCAAACAAAACAGCGTTTGTCTTTGCCTAGTCGCAGATAAAAAATTTTAGCTTAGGGCTTTTTTATGGCTACCATCACACATCGGCTGAGATGCCGTTTGTTTACAGCCACAAAAAAATACTTTTTTTGACTCTGTTGCGGTATATCTTACTGGTGAGAATTCTGAGCCTTTATGAGAGCCATCACAAAAGGGTTGTTTTTGGCTTTCCCCACAAGAACACCAAGAATATTTTTTACCTTCTTCAACGTCGACTGCAAAAGGTGTGTCAGATGCTCGTACTGGTGTAGACATAGTAATCTCCATTAATTGATATATAGCGCCCGATAAATAGGCAAGTAACTGATATTTAAAGTAAGCGATAAAGCCATAAAAGCCAACTGTTATTTATCCCAGTTGAACTTTAATTATCTGTTGAGTAAAAAAATCATAAGAAAACTGCACTAAAGTCCAAGGTCATTAAAGGGATTTTAAAATTTTATCCTCTGACATTTGAAGAATAACTATGCCAAGTGAAGTAACAATAATAAAGTTAACCCAAAAGACTAAAGCCATTAAAAACAAGGCTGCTTAAGGAATAGCGTTCAATGAAAAGGTGGATTAAAAAAACCTGCGCTGTTAATAACAGAGACGTTAAGCAAATAATTCAATTGGAAATACTAATTTTGACGCTTTAAATACCAACAGCTTGTTTAACTTTTTCTTTGTAACTTCGACTCACTTTTAATTCTTTGCCATTACTCATCACTAAGTAATATTCGCCATTAAGTTGACTACAAAACTTATCAACATAATTTTTATTAACTATGGTTGAGCGATGACTGCGTACAAATTGCTTTGGGTCTAATATTTCTTCAAGCTGCTTCATGGTTTTACGTAATATATGTGTAGCACTATGGGTATGAACACACATATAGTCTCCCGCAGCGTCAATCCATAAAATGTCTTTAACTGGGACTCTACTCACTTCGCCTGCATCTTTTATAGCCAAGATAT
Source organism: Colwellia sp. BRX9-1 (assembly GCF_014077195.1). Taxonomy (NCBI): domain Bacteria; kingdom Pseudomonadati; phylum Pseudomonadota; class Gammaproteobacteria; order Alteromonadales; family Colwelliaceae; genus Colwellia; species Colwellia sp. BRX9-1. The sequence continues at coordinate 9,416 of NZ_JACGVM010000017.1, read as the reverse complement.
CAGAGTAAGAAGATAAACTTACCGGTTGATTATTTGCGAGCTCAGCTAAAATTTTGTCACAATCATTACCGGTAACATCACTGACTAACTGAATAAGTTTAGATTTATGAGCAGCATTTTCTGAGCTGATCAGGCTCTGCCTAACCTTGTCCATAGATTCGGCTAAGCGAGTTTCATCAGCAGGCTTTAACAGGTAGTCTTGTGCGTGAACTTCAAAGGCTTGTAAGGCATATTGATCAAAGGCGGTGACAAAAATAACAATGGGTAGCTTTAATCCTCTTTCAATAATAGCTTGCACGACTTCAAAACCATTGAGGCCTGGCATTTGAATATCAAGAAACATTAAATCAGGTTCATAGGCTCGCACAGCTTCAAGTGCTTCACGACCATTATGGCATTGCGCAATAATATCAACGTCTTTATGATCCGCTAATCTTACGGCAAGGCCTTTCCTTGCTAAAGGTTCATCATCAACTATGATTGTTGACAGAAGCTTTGTCATGTATTTATCTCTAGTTCATAGGGCATTCTAATGCTCACTTTAACACCTTTTGGCGTATTATTGGCAACAACTAAAGAAAAATCACTACCGTACAATGCGGCTAATCTTTCTCGGCTATTTGCGAGGCCAACACCATTTTCACGATAAAGATTACCATTTTTAATTTCAGCGCCAGGACCATCATCGGCAAGTTCTAATAATAAGTCATTGGCAAAGCGGGTCACCGTAACTTTAATGGTACCGCCACTCTCTTGAGAAGCAATAGCATACTTAATAGAGTTTTCAGCAATAGGTTGTAATATCATACTGGGTACTAAGGCATTTTTACAATCATCCGCTGCGATAAACTCTACACATAATCGGTCTTCAAATCTAACTTTTTCTATATCTAGGTAAAGTTTTAGTGCATGCAACTCACTATTTAAGGTGACTTTTTTCATCGGATCTTTATCAAGAGAATAACGAAGAAACTCACTTAATTTAGTCACCATACCATTGGCTATTTTATTTTCATTAACCAAAATAAGGGTAGAGATTGCATTAAGAGTATTAAACAAAAAATGAGGATTGAGCTGATAACGCAGCATTTTAAGCTGAGCCTGGTGAGCGACACTGTTAGCTTCTAAAACATTTTGTTTTTCTTTTTGCAGCATTTGATAATATTTTGTACCAAAGTATAAACCACTCCAGCTCAAAATAATAAAAAATGAATAAACACTGTTAGTGGTGTAGTACAGCCAAAAATCAGGGCGATAACCGTGCTTGTATATTTCCCAGTGGTTAATGTTTTTAACAACTTGCCAAAGTACGCCAACCAAATAAGAGGCGACTATGACCACAACGGCTATTTTTGCCGGACTAAAATTCCAAACTCTACGATATAGGTAGCGCAAAGGCACAGTGAACAGCCAACCTGCATAAGCATTGAGAAAAATTATCACGACAAAAATATCACGAGGATCATGTAATAATGATCCTAAATAATGCACTAAAGCAAATCCAAACCAACTAGTGCTATGCACTAACCAAAACAGTCGGTTCTTATTTTCTAATAATTCTTTCCAATTCACGCAGTATAACCAATAAAAAATCTTATAATAATTATGAAGTAGCTTTGCCATTCACGCATTACCGTTGACCGTAGCATTTCAGCGACTCAACTCATTTGTATTCAATATAAATACAAAGCTTTAAAGCGCTATCATTTTACCTAAACGTTGCCCACCGACTAAGTGCATATGGATGTGATAAACCTCTTGGCCGCCATGATCATTACAATTAATAATAAGGCGGTAGCCATTTTCAGCAATGCCCTCTTCTTTGGCTATTTTTTTAGCGACAGTGATCATGCGCCCTAGAGTGAGCTCGTCATCGTCAGTGACATCATTAACCGTCGGAATTAATTTATTCGGAATAATAAGAACATGGGTACTCGCTTGTGGTGTTATGTCTCTAAATGCTGTTACGAGTTCATCTTGATAGAGTAAAGGTGTTGGTATTTCTTGTCTGATTATTTTTGAAAAAATAGTTTCTTCTGCCATGATATGCTCCGTTGTGTCTGTTAGTTTACTTCTGGTGTCCACTTATTATAGTGTATCGCGTTATCAACTGAACGTCTCGGCAACCACCCTGCACTTTCTAATTCAGGTTTGTCTTTGAAATGTGTGACATAACCAACGCATAAATAAGCAATGATTTCAATTTTTGTGGGAATATTCAAAGCATCTCGAAGCTTGTCATCTTCGATAATACTTACCCAGCCAACGCCTAAATTTTCTGCTCTTGCGGCAAGCCATAAGTTTTGTACAGCGCAAACCGCACTGTATAAATCCATTTCAGCTTTGATCGTTTTTCCTAAGACAACTGGGCCATTTCTTTCTCTATCACATGTGACACATATTCCTATCGGCGCTTCTAATATCCCTTCAAGTTTTAACTTTTGATAGCTTTGTTGTTTATCATCTGTAAACATTTTTTCAGAGACCGAATTTGCTTGCTCAAATCCATGCTTAATTTTTTGTTTTGTTTCTTTATCATTAATAACAATAAAGTCCCACGGCTGCATGAAACCAACACTGGGAGCATGATGAGCGGCGGTTAATACTCGCTTTAAAACATCTTCTGGGATGGGTTTGTTAATAAAATCGCTTCTAACATCTCGACGTGAAAAGATAGTTTTATAAACCGCGTCTCTTTCTTTTTCAGAAATATGCATTTGAATAATTTTTGCTTGAGGTAAATGAAATAAATAACAATGTCGCATAAAAAAGGTCTAGGTTAAAAATTAACCTAGACCTAATCATATATTTAAAAACTCATCGTTAGCTTTTTTTCAACACTCGTCGAGTGAAGCCAAAGGTTAATAGAGCGAATAAACTGATAAAGCCTAAACCAGCGCCTTCTCTTTCTATTTTTTTCTCTACCGCTGAACAGTCATCTATCTCACCCGCTAACGGTCTCAATGTGACAGCACGAACAACATCTTCTAAAAGCTGCTCGCCAGTATCTAAATCAAACATCAATTCACCTTTTGCGTCACGGCGAGGTGCTTTAACAAGTGCTGAAGCAGATATTTCATTTTTATCGTTAATGTCTCGCGCTTCGATAATTGTGTACTGTGAGTCACAAGTTAAAAAGTCATTGAGATCGGTAAAGGTCTTACTGGCAATCTCATACATAAAAGCATGTCTACGACGAGGAGACTGCTGATCGTTATGTGTTTCAACTTCACCTTCACCAACAATAATACCATTTTCGTTAATAGCACGTGCAGTACTTGATGAGCCCTTGAAAAAGTCATCAGGCATTATCATTTGCATACCACTATCAAAATCATTGGTATCTACATGAAAGAATTTTGTACGCGTATTACCATTTACCACCGTTTTAGTATGACCGATAGCAATACCAGCATTATTAATACCGTAAGTACGAGAATCAAAAAACTTACTATGATCATCAGTGAAGTCTTTCACTTGACCATTTTTATAAACTACCGCATATAAATTTCGACGTTCACTTCTGCTTGGTTCGGTTTCGTTCTCATCCACCCAACCATGAGCAAAACCAACAGCAACACCATCATTATTAATAGCCTGTGCGTAGTTAAGAAATTCTCTTGTATCATCAACATTTGGTGTAACTAAATGCCCTAAAGTCTCAGTCTTTGTCACCCCTTCTAAACTTAGCGTCCATTTTATTGCTTCAGTGTTATACATACTCGACACTGCATTTTGAATACAAATTTCGAACGGAGCATTTGCTAAAATAGCAGGGTCTGCACAGCCACCCGTTTCATCAAAAATAAAATCAAGCGCTTCTTGATCGATACTCGTACTGGCATAACCGACAGCAAATAAAGATTCACTCATGTCTAAAATAGCAGAATCACCGCCTAAGCGAAGATTCTCGGCAACATCGTCACCTTCAGTCGGTGGCTTTAATTCAATAATGGTATTGCCTGCATCAGGAGAATAAAAGGCTCTTGAGGTAAAATCACGAACCCAATAGACAACAGGGTTATTATCAGTGCCCGTAAATGGCAATGCAGTATATGGAGCTGAGCCGTTACCATAAATCCAGCCATCATTAGTAATACCGTTTACATAATCAACCGTTGAACGCGTCAATGTTGTGGTATCTGGGAAATATTGGTCAAATACAGCAAAGCTTTCAGTATCACCCGCTTTACCTGTTAAGTTACGCATAGCCAAGATATTACCAATTTTTTGATAAAACCTAGCTGAGCTACTGCTGTTTTGACTAGTCAAATACAGGACAGCCCAAGCTAAATCATTAGCGGTTGGATTACCTAACCTTAAGTCGTTTTCGTTTTCAATATCGACTAAGCCATCAACATCTTCATATTGTAAATTGGCAAATCTAACAATACTATCAAAATCATTAGTATCAAAGTACTGAAATTGAACGGGAAAATTATAAATATCTGAGCCAGAAATAGCCATTTGATTTTGGTTGTTTTCTTGCTGAGCATAACTATATTTAACTATATCAATGCCACCTTTATCGATAACTTCATATTTAGCTGCCTGTGCCATTGATAAACTTAACGCACTGCTAATTCCTAAAACTAATACAGATTTTACAAATTTGTTCATATACTACTTAACTCTCATTTCTTGTTATAATTCATCTAGCTCTTGCCATCTTGCGAAAGCGATTTCGAGTTTTGACTCACTTTCTTCAAGCTGGTTCAATATATTTTTTGTTTTATCACTATCTTGAGCAAAAAAGTTAGCGTCGTTGACTTGTTCTTGCAATGAATTTATTAATGCTTCAAGTTCATCGACCTGTCCAGGTAGCGCTTCTAATTCACGATTATCTTTGAACGATAATTTTTTTTTAGTAGGCACATTAACTGCAGATTTACTCTCACTCACTGAATTAACAGGGGCTTTTATACCTTCAGCTAACTGCTTACGCTGTTCAGCTTTGTATGCTAAATAACTATCAACATCATCATAACCGCCAACAATATTTGTTATTTCACCACTACCATCAAAGTAAAGACAACTATTTACACAATTATTAACAAAATCGCGATCATGGCTTACTAAAATAACGGTTCCTGCATAATTTGCAACGACTTCTTCTAATAATTCTAAAGTTTCTATATCTAGATCGTTAGTTGGCTCATCAAGAATAAGTAAGTTGCTGGGTCTTAAAAATAGACGTGCTAATAACAAGCGATTTTTTTCACCACCTGAAAGCGCACGTACAGGAGTTCTAGCACGTTTAGGACTGAATAAGAAATCTTGCAAATATCCCAATACATGGCGTGTTACCCCATTAACAGTGACTTCTTGCTTACCTTCGGCAACGGTGTCCTGAACGGTCATACTCAAGTCTAAAGCATCGCGATGTTGATCAAAATAAGCCACATCTAAATTAACACCAACACGCATCTTTCCTGAGGTGGGTTGTTGTTGTTCCATGATTAATTTGATTAACGTTGACTTACCCGTGCCGTTGGCACCAATAAGGGCTAAACGGTCGCCACGCGTTATAAGTAAATCTAAACCATTAAAAATGGTTTTATCACCAAACGCCATATGCAAGTTTTCACACTCAAAGACTAACTTACCTGAGCGATCTCCGGTTGATATATTAATATCGCCCTGCTTCTTAACTTCACGTCTTTCTTGGCGTTCGACTCGTAACTTTTCAAGTGAACGAACTCTGCCTTCGTTACGAGTTCTGCGAGCCTTAACCCCTTGTCTTATCCATACTTCTTCTTCAGCTAGACGCTTATCAAAAAGCGCATTTTGTGTGGACTCAACTTCTAAGTCGTGAGCTTTTTGTTCGATATAAAGATCATAGTTACCAGGATAGCTAACAAGCTGACCACGGTCTAAGTCTAAAATACGGGTCGCTAAACCACGAATAAATGCTCTATCATGACTAATAAATATGATAGTGCCTTTAAAGTCTTTTAGAAATTGCTCTAACCACAACACACTACTAATATCTAAATGGTTAGTAGGCTCATCAAGTAATAGCACGTCAGGCTCGCTGACTAATGCTTTCGCTAATGCCAGTTTACGTAACCAACCACCAGAGAGATCGCAAATCATTTTGTCTGCTTCTAGCGCTAGCGTGGTTAATACTTTATCGATACGTTGTTCATCTTGCCAAGCATTGGCTTGGTCAAGTTGTTGTTGAACGTTTGATAATTTATTAAGATTCTTCTCTGAAGGGTCTTCACCAATAATATGAATTATATGGTGATATTGCTTAATCAATTCTGCATTTTCAGCAACACCTTGAGCAACATAATCAAAAACGCTCATTTCAGATGACTCAGGTGGATCTTGCTCTAACATCGCTAACTTAATGTTGCTCGACATCAAGATCTGACCATCGTCTAGGTTCTGTTTACCCATCAACACTTTCATTAATGAAGACTTACCTGCGCCATTTTTACCAACTAAACAGACGCGTTCGCCCGTTTTTACCGTTAAGTCTGTCTTATCTAAAATACTGTCTTCACCGAAGGCTAATTCGCCTTGAGCTATTCGGATTAATTCCATGGTTTATATCAACTCTACTACTTGTGATTGTTCGAAAGGCCAGAATAATAATGTGTTATCACTCAAGCGCTCTAATACGGGAATATGAACACCGTATAAATTTACTAAATTATTTTCACTACTGGTGTCATCATCAATAATATCAACCACCTTAATTTGGTGATCGGGTATTATATCAACAATTAACTCTGCAGCTTGCTCACAAAGGTGGCAACCGGCACTACTATATAAGTGAAATAAAACACTCATTAAGCCGTAACTTTTTTACGGGTAATTAACCAACTGTTATGGATGTGCTTATTACGCTGAAAATCTTTATCGCGGGTTAACTCTGAAATTGACTTCACCTCAAAATTTAAAGCAGCAACAGCATCAAAGTCCATTTTGAAGTTTCGTTTATTATTCGTGAAAATAAGCTCACCGTTTTCAGCAACACACTTCATTGCATCAGTAATTAACGCCACGTGATCGCTTTGCACATCAAAGCTGTCTTCCATACGCTTAGAATTTGAGAACGTTGGCGGATCAACGAAAACAACATCGTAAGTGCCCCTATGTTCTTTTAACCAAGTTAAACAATCGGCTTGTACAAATTGATATTTATGACCTGACAATTTATTCAAGGCAAAGTTTTCTTGTGCCCAGTTCAAGTAAGTATTCGACATATCAACAGTAGTAATACTTGTTGCGCCATGCAGTGCGGCTTGCAATGAAACAGAACCGGTATACGCAAATAAATTAAGTAATGATTTGTTTTTAGCTTTCTGTGCAACAATTTGCCTGGTTTTACGGTGATCTAAAAATAAGCCTGTATCAAGGTAGTCCCATAAATTAATTTTTAATTTTGCACCATGTTCGTTGATAATCATCGACTGTTTACTTTGATCAACACGTTGATATTGGTCACTGCCCTTTTGCTTGGCACGGGTTTTTAATATCACCTTATCGGTAGGAACACCGAGTACCTTAGGAGCAAAATAGATAACTTCTTGCAAACGTTTTGCTACTTTACTTTCTTCGATAATTTTAGGTGCTGAATACTCTTGAATAACCAAATACTCACCATAAACATCAACCGCGACATTATATTCTGGAATATCTGCATCGTATAAACGATAACATTCAATATTTTCTTTTTTCAGCCAGCTTTTTAAATTTTTCTTATTTTTTAATAAGCGATTACCAAAATCCGAATCTTTATCTTCGAATTCTGCATCATTGTTTTGCCCTGAAGCTTGTTTTTCATCGACGTTATAAAGAGCAAGTTGACAATCTAATGGACCATTCTTAAATTTATAGCGTTTGTGGCTTGCTAGCTTCATCATCGAAAGCAATTCAACATTCGCTGTTAAAATAGCAATACGCCAGTCCACAAATTGTGCTTTTAGTTTTCGACCTAATAAAACAAAATTTTCAACAAGTTCTGGTAATTCACCAATACGCTCCCCATAAGGAGGGTTAAGTAAAAAAGTACCATTGTGGCCAAAACCATTATTTAAATTATTGATATCTTTACATGAAAATTCAATAAACTTTTGTACACCGGCATTACGAGCATTTACTTGTGCGGTATTTATTACTCGGCTATCAATATCAATACCAAAAACTTTCGCTTTTAATTCTTCAAGACCAAGATGTGATTTTTGTTTAGCTTGAGTTAATTGTGCTTGCCACGGGTATAATTGATGACCAAGCCAACAATCAAATCCCCATTTTACTCTGTCGATACCCGGCGCGTAACCTGCGGCCATCATTATAGCTTCAATTAAAATCGTGCCAGAACCACACATAGGATCAACAAGCGGTTTAGTGGTATCATCTAACCAGCCCGAACGAGTAATAATAGCCGCCGCTAGATGCTCTTTTAATGGCGCAGCACCCGAGTGCTCGCGATAGCCACGCTTAAATAAACTACGACCAGAGAAATCAAGATAAATAACAACCTTTTCTCTTAACAAACGCGCTTGAAAACTGATGTCTGGCGTACTTTTGTCAACAGAAGGTCTATCCATACCTTGATCACGAAAATGATCAACTAGCGCATCTTTAATCGTAAGCGCACCAAACTGGGTATTTCTTATTTCATCACTTGACCCGACAAAGTCGATAGCAAAGGTATGGTTACTCGAAAATTGTTCAGACCAATTAACACTTTGCGCGGTTGCAAAAAGTTTATCTTTATTTTCAGCATCACCTTCAGCAAGTTTTAATAAAATTCGCGTTGATAAGCGACAATAGAGACAGATTTTATAGGCCTCTTCAATTGTTGCCGTAAAATATACGCCTTCAGGCTTTTGCACGACTTGTGATGCTTTTAAATCTTTTAGCTCTTGAGCTAATAAAATTTCTATACCAGGAGATGTTAATGCTAAAAATTGCTGCATGAGTGTTTTCCAGACCGATTTATGCCCGCAATTATAAACAAAGACGCTAACTACTTATATAGAGACGTGCATAAAACACCAATATTCATTGATATATATTTTAAAATATTTTTAATAACTGTATTAGCAGACTTTAAAGGTCATAAAACCACCGTTTAGACTACAATTAGGGCAATTAACTGCCATTTTTCAATAGATGTAAAAATGTTAAAGAAACGCCTTGCAATGTGATGTAACTATCCTTAAGATACGCATCGCTTTCAAGGGCTCAGCCTTTTGAAATGCATTCGTTAATAACAAGAATTAAAACAGTTATGGCTTGTTTATGTGTAACCTTTGATGGGAATACTTAAACCATTCGGACGCGGGATGGAGCAGTCTGGTAGCTCGTCGGGCTCATAACCCGAAGGTCGTCAGTTCAAATCTGGCTCCCGCAACCAACTTAAGATATAAGTATAAAATCAGGTCGTCAGTTCCCTT
>NZ_JACGVM010000045.1:0-2746 GCF_014077195.1 Colwellia sp. BRX9-1 | reverse complement strand
ACGAAATTACTTGCTTCATTCTATGCGTTAACTCACTTAATACTAAAAGTGAATACAATGGTTCTGAAATTAATGAACAAGGATCAGTGTATTTAACTTGACGTGGGGAGTCATACCAACGCCACATTAAGCGGCAAAAAATTGTTGGCTAAAATGTTGAACGAAGTGAAAACAGCCAACTGTTTTTTGTCCGTTTGAATGCCTTGTTATGCGGTTTTTACATTACCACAAACCGTACAATTTATATAAATATTAGTAACATAAAATGCACGTTTAAAAAAATCACAGCATTGCGACACACTAAACCGTGAATTTTGAGCCACTAATGAAAAGTGAATGTACCACTTACCTGCTTTGGCGAAAAACTATTTAACCAAAAACTGAAATAGATTTAATTATGCGTAAATAACCAAGATAAAGAAAAGGCAATTACCACAATTACATTTAATCGAATTCGCAATGCCGCATAACGCCACATTAAGCGGCTAAAAATTGTTGGTTAAAATGTTGAACGGAGTGAAAACAACCAACTGTTTTTTGTCCGTTTGAATGCCTTGTTAGCACGATTTAACACCAACAATAATATTTATGAAACTTTTAATATCTTGAGTTGTATGTTCTGGCCACTCACTAAATAAACTTAAACCTCCGTGTTTATACATTTGATCTATGAGTTGATGTAATTCATTAAAATATTTAATATCTTCACCATATTCAAATGTACCAAACCTGATGCCTAATTGATTATCTGAAGCATCGTTATGCGCAATAGTTTTATTTCTGGCATGTTTCATAGATTTAATAAACGGCCAGTTATCTTTTCTAAACTTTTCAAATGCGGCAAGTAATAATTTATTATCAGGCATTTTATTAATTACGTACTTAATAGTGTGATTATTAAAGTCACCTATTTTCTCTTGATCATGGAGTTTTGAAATTTGAAGAAAAGAATACTCTTTCAAAATTATGGTAAGCATATTGTCAATTTCATGCCAGTTTTCTAATTTTTTCTCATTACAATATTGAGCAGAAAAATTAAAACATTCCCAACACCAAATACAATGATCACCAAGTTGAATTAATTCAGCCTTGTCTGGATATTTATGAATTAACTCCATGCTCGCTCCATCGTGCTAACGCCCAATTAACGGGCTAAAAATTGTGGGCTAAAATGGAGCGAAGCGAACAGCCCACTGTTTTTAGTCCTGTTAAATTGCTTGTTATACGTAAACACTACCCAAGCATCTCTTCTTTAGCTTTAATAATGAATTGCGCTATTACTAAATCATGTTGTGGGTTTGAAGCTAGTCCCATGTTTTGGATGATTGATGAAGATAGTGAGTTTGAAATTTTTACAGCATCAGCGCCATTAATTGCCAATTTAAAAGTATGAGGAACATAGCTATCGTATTCATCATTCCATTCGTTTTCACCATCATTAACACCGATAGGATCCCATTCCTCCCAAAGGATTCTTACAACTTCTTTATAGAAACGCTTTTGCTTCGAGCTTAATTGATTCATCTGTTTTTAAAATTGTTAAGTAATTTAATTAGTTTGCTATCTTCTATTGAATATAACTCGGAGCATGGGTCATCAGGAGCGATAGCATTTATCAGTAATTGAGTTAAACGCATATCTGGGTTTTGAGCCCAAGCCTCTTTTATGGCTTGAATAACATCATCTTCGATAAACGGTTCTTTCTCAGACATACTCAGAATACTCCTTTACGTATAACGCCCCATTAAGAGGCTTTTAATTATTGGTTAAAATGTGAAGCGAAGCGGAACCTAACCAACAGTTAAAAGTCCTGCTTGAATGGCTTGTTATGTACATTTTATTGACCCGAAAAATCTCTATGAACTGTTACGACTATTTGTCCATCAGTAACTACTGGATTAAAATTAATGCTATCATTTTTATCATACCAACTTTGTTCTTGAATAACTTTTGAAAGCATTGCGCCTAAATACATACTATTAGACTCATCTGCTGTCATTTTTAATTTACACGCTGTAGTTTTACAAGAAAGGGACTGTATATCAAATCCATACTTGTCATCATTCTGAACTAATTCTCTAACATTTTGTTCGTATTCATAAGCCCATTCATGGTCAACTTCTTCTTGTTCAAACTCTTCATCAACATCTTGGCGAGAGTCATAATTACTTTCATCAATAATTTTTTTTGAAAAAGCCTGTAAATTCACCATCTCATCCTCAGATAGAGATTCTTCTTTTACTAAAACATCAATAGCTTCGACTTTCTCAGAATCCTTTAAATCAGTTTTTGCTACGATTAGCATTCCTTTAAATAGAAGAAATTCATTCTGCAGATTACTGAGAAGTATATTTGACTGCTCTAATTTAATTGAGTTTTTTTTATTTAATTTTTTCAAATCATTGATTATTAAATTCAATTCGTTTTTTTCTTTTTCCAGTAATTTAACAGTAACTTTTTCTGACATTAAATCATTGTACAAATATCCACCTAAGCAAACTAAAGTACTTATAATTACTGCATATACAACATTAAGCTTTTCCATTAAACATCCTTATTAAATTTAGTATGATCAGATATCTTGTCACATTCACTATCAAGTGACTCATACGATATGTACATAACGCCCATATTAAGCGGCAAATAATAGTTGGCTAAAATAGTGAGGAACGAACGACAGCCAACTGTTATTTGTCCGTTTGAATTGCTTGTTAGGTGAAGTATTTCTGTAAATACAAAACCTTAA
>NZ_JACGVM010000013.1:0-132478 GCF_014077195.1 Colwellia sp. BRX9-1 | reverse complement strand
TTTCGATTAGCGGTTTTTCTTTGTTTGGCGGTGAGATAGAGATTTGAACTCTAGAAGGGCTATAAACCCTTGCTGGTTTTCAAGACCAGTGCTTTCGACCACTCAGCCATCTCACCTGAATGTCTTAAAACAATTGCTTGCTTCAAGACGGGGCAGATATTAAGACCTGCAATAGCATTTGTAAAGCACTAATTTTACTATTTCTTCTTTATGTTCGATAAATCAGCAAGTGTGCGAAAAAAACAGCTATTTAGCGATAATTTACCATTATTGACGATTTACACAAAAACTTTACCTGTATTTAAATAATAATATTACCTGTTTATATCATGCTGAATACGTATGTAATTTGTTGTGTCAGTTTTTTGGTTGTGATTATATAACTTCATCGTGTGTTACTCTCATAAGAAAAATAATAAATGAAAAACAAACCTCAACTCAGTTTTTGGCAAATATGGAATGTTAGCTTCGGCTTTTTGGGCGTTCAATTTGGCTTTGCCTTACAAAACGCTAATGTCAGTCGAATACTTTCAGACTTGGGTGCTGATCTGCACTCTTTATCTTTATTTTGGTTGCTCGCTCCTATTATGGGCTTACTTATCCAGCCTCTCGTCGGCGCAGCGTCAGATAGAACATGGAATAAGTTTGGTCGCCGTAACCCCTATATATTAATCGGTGCCATATGCGCAACTGTCGGTATGTTATTAATGCCAAACGCGCCGTTATTTGTCTCTGTTATCACACCAATGATTTTTGGTGCGATGATGTTAGCGGTTATGGACGCATCTTTTAATATCGCTTTTCAACCTTTTAGAGCGCTAGTGTCTGATATGGTGCCCGATAATCAAATGAACAAGGGTTACGCTATCCAAGCCTTTTTGATTAATATTGGTGCCGTTATCGGCTCTATATTGCCATTTGTTCTTACAAATGTTGTTGGTTTAGAGAACACCTCACAGCAAGGTAGTATTGCTCCATCCGTTGTTTGGGCATTTTATATCGGCGCCACGGTTTTATTAGGTTCGGTGTTATGGACAGTTTTTAAAACTAAAGAATATTCACCTAAAGAATATTATGAGTTCAAAGGAATGGATGCTGAACAGGTTGCCAAAGAACAAGCCATTGAAAAGTCGTTAATTGAAAAACTAACTGACTTCGTTGGCCTAATGAAATCTATGCCCGAGGTAATGAAGCGTTTAGCACTCGTACAGTTTTTCTCTTGGTTTTCTCTATTCATTATGTGGGTTTATACCATGCCGGCCATTGCTCAACAGGTTTGGGGCATAGATGTAAAGTGGTTTGACCCTACCTATATTAGCTCTGTTGGTGGTATTCCCAATGATATCGCTGCGGCAAAAGGCGCAGCTGGTGACTGGGTAGGTATTTTGTTTGCAGCGTATTCTTTGTTTGCGGCCTTTTTCTCAATTGTGCTGGCCAAGCTTGCCAATACCTTCGGCCGAAAAGCGGTTTACTCGTTTTCCTTACTCGCCGGTGGCTTAGGTTATTTAAGCTTTATGTTTATCAATAACCCTGAACCAACTTTAGTCAATTTATTGATCACTGAAATCACGGTGCCACAAGGCGCGGTTACTTTATTTATTCCTATGATAGGTGTAGGTATTGCTTGGGCTGCTATTTTAGCAATGCCATACTCAATACTTGCTGGTGCATTACCTGCCAACAAAACCGGTGTATACATGGGGATTTTTAACTTTACCATTGCCGCGCCACAAATTATCTCAGGAATTTTTGCTGGCTGGATATTAAATTCAGTTTTTGAAAACCAGGCAATAAATATTATTATCTTAGCGGGTGTCTCTATGGTACTTGGTGCTGTATCCGTTTATTTTGTCAAAGAAAAAAGCGAGTAACCTCTACTCGCTTTTGTTTGTAGGTTAGGGCTCTACCTAAAATTTGTTAGTGAAAAACTAACCTACATAAACACTATAAAACATCAATTGCCACTGCCACAAGATTGACGAACCACAAGTGTGGTTGCCATCAACTCTGTTTTTGCTTCTTCGCCATTCACTAGTGCTAAAAGCTTTTCTACTAATAACTCCCCTGCTAACATCGTATCTTGTTTAGCTGTAGTTAAGGTCGGAAAAGTAAAACTAGCAACCGGAATATCATCAAAACCAAACACGGCTATATCTTCGGGTACGCGCATATTGTGTTCTTGCAAAGCGCGCATCGCACCCACGGCAATTAAATCACTGGCCGCCATAATGGCATCAAAACTTTCACCACCCTTAATAAGGTTTAATGCAGCGTTATGGCCAGATTCTTCGGTAGAAATCGCGTCAAATTGAAGTTGGGTATTAACGACTAAGTCGTGATCAGTTTGCGCTTTACAATGACCTAAATAACGATCTAAAAATTCAGGAGAGCCCGTTGAAACTCCGCCTAAAAAAGCAAATTTTTTGCGGTTATTATTAATGACATGTTCGGTGAGTTGATAGCCTCCTTGGAAGTTATCGCAACCGACAGAGACAACATCGAGGTCTTTTACTTCAGCCCCCCAACGAACGAAATGGGTTTCTTGCTCTATTAACTGAACAAGCTTTTCTTCGTAATCGGTGTAGTCACCATAACCCAACAATATTATCCCGTCAGCTTTACGGGTATCTTCAAAGTCAGCATGCCAATCGTGGCTCATTTGCTGAAAAGAGACTAATAAATCATAGCCCTTATTACCACAAGCTCGGGTAATGCTGCCTAACATTGACATAAAAAAAGGATTGATTAATGAGTCATCGTTGGTTGGGTCTTCAAACAATAGCAAGGCAATGGTGCCACTACGTTGAGTACGTAAACTGCTGGCGTTTTTATCTACTTTGTAATTAAGTTCTTTGGCAATGGCTTGAACACGTAGCCGTGTTTCTTCATTTACTAACGGACTATTACGTAGTGCTCTTGAAACTGTTGACTGAGAAACGCCCGCACGATAAGCAATATCAAACGAAGTATTTTTAGCTTTAACCATTAAATTAACCAATAACTTATTAATAAATATACTACTTAGATACTAACTTAGCCCCCTAGCCTTGTATACCTTATTAAGAGTAAAGCAAAAAATTACTCAGCTGATAAACGCCGACTTCCATCAAATTTTAAAGGTAGCGAGTAAGTCATCACCCTGAACTTTTCATCAAGCGCCAATAATCATCAAAAATGCATACGTATGCATGGCAAATAGTGCATAAATCCATCATGCATACGTATGTAGTTTATTGCTCTAATTTCTAACATCGGCATAATTTAATCATCACGTTATTTATTGTGGAAAGAATTCGTACGACTGATGCAAATAAAAAATAAGGATGAATAAAGTCCTATATATACGCCACAGATTTTAAATAAACAGGAAATAAATCAAAACGTCAGCAACGAACAAGACGGTTTTTGATGATAAAAATTTATTATGATAAATAAAAAAATAAAAAGTAGCACAGCTGATATTACCGCCACTGACTTAAAAAAACGCATTCAGCACCATTTGAACAGTACCTTAGGTGATCGCGTTATTTGTGAAGACGCCTACAAAAATACACCACAAAACAAGCAGGCTTATTGGCAAGCGACATCAATGGCGCTTAATGAAATTATTATTGATAAACTGCAAGCAAGTAAGGTTCAACAAGCAAAATCAGCGACTAAAAGTATTAACTACCTGTCACTTGAATATTTGATGGGGCGACTACTTTCTAACAACTTACATAATTTAGATTTATATAAAAATACCGAAAAGGCCCTTAAATCACTTGGTTTTGATTTAGCCGATTTATGTGAAGAAGGGGCTGATTTAGCCCTAGGTAATGGTGGATTAGGCCGTTTAGCCGCATGTTTTCTTGATTCATTAGCGACACTTGATTACAACGCTATGGGTTACGGCATTCATTACCAACATGGTTTATTCAAACAAAGTTTTAAAGACGGACACCAAATAGAACAGCCTGATATGTGGCGTGAGTTTGGTAGTCCTTGGGAAATTTGCCGTCCTGAATCTACCCAGCTTATTCCCGTTTATGGTTATGTTGAACAACAAGCACAAGCCGACGGTAGTTTAACATCGGTTTGGCGTGCAGGAAAAATGCTCAAAGGAGTTCCTTGGGATATTCCTATCGTTGGCTATAACTCGTCAACCGTAAATGCTTTACGCTTATGGGAATGTCGCGCAGACTCTGCCTTTGACTGGGATACCCTTAATCAGGGTGACTATCTACAAGCGCACCACGATCAAGTCAATGCTGAAACAGTATCTAAAGTTCTTTATCCTAATGACGAACACGATGCGGGTAATGAATTACGCTTTATTCAACAGTACTTTTTCTGTGCTTGTTCAATTAAAGACATTATTAGTCGTTATCAGCTGCAATTTGGTCCACTTACCCAAGGAAGTAGTACAAACTTTGCTGAAAAAGTAGCGATCCAACTCAACGATACCCACCCTACCATTGCCATTTTAGAGTTAATGCGCGTATTACTTGATGAGTATGACTTCTCATGGCAAAACGCCTGGCAATTAGCCGGTAAAGTATTTTCTTATACTAACCATACCCTGTTACCTGAAGCGTTAGAAAAATGGTCTGTTTCATTATTTGAACGTGTACTACCACGCCATTTAACTATTTTATATCGTATCAACGAAGCATTTTTGAATGATGAAGTGAATGCGATGTGGCCAAACAACGAGGCAATGCGCGCTCGCCTTTCAATTATTGAAGAAGGTGAACAACGTAAAGTCCGTATGGCACATTTATGTGTCATTACTTCACATAAAGTTAACGGTGTTGCTCAAATCCATTCAGACTTAGTAAAAAAAGATCTATTCCCAGAATTCAACCAACTTTGGCCAGAGAAATTAACCAATGTAACTAATGGTATTACCCCAAGACGTTGGTTGAAATCATGTAACCCATTACTGTCTGAATTACTATCAAAGCACGTTGACGATGACTGGGCTAAAAACTTAAACAGCTTATCTTCATTATCAACCCTTGCTGATAATGCCAGTTTCCAAAAGAAATTCATGGCAATTAAACATCAAAACAAAGTGGCATTAACCACTGAAATTAAAACCTTAACCGGTATAGATGTCAGCCCAGAGGCCATTTTTGATGTCCAAATTAAACGACTTCATGAATACAAACGCCAGCACCTTAATTTATTGCATATCTTAGCGCTATACCGCCGTTTATTGGCTGATCCTGACTTACCTATGCAACCACGCGTATTTATCTTTGGTGCAAAAGCAGCGCCGGGCTATCAGTTAGCCAAAGAAATTATTTACGCAACCAATAAAATTGCTGAAAAAATCAATAATGACACCCGCATTCAAGACAAATTAAAAGTGGTGTTTTTACCTAACTATCGGGTCAGTTTAGCCGAAAAAATAATTCCGGCAGCCGATGTTTCAGAGCAAATATCAACAGCAGGTAAAGAAGCCTCTGGTACTGGCAATATGAAGCTCGCCCTCAACGGTGCCGTAACCATTGGGACTTTAGATGGCGCAAACATTGAAATAGCTGAAGAAGTTGGCGACGACAATATTTTCATCTTTGGCTTAACCGTTGATGAAGTTAAAGCCCTAGATAACAAAGGCTACAACCCTTATCACTTTTATGAAACGAATAATGAAATCAAAGCCTGTTTAGACTGGTTAGACACGGACTACTTTACGCCAGGCCATATGGGAGAATTATCTTCGATTAAACAAAGTTTCCTTGAAGGTGGCGATCCATACAAAGTGCTGGCTGATTTTGAAAGCTACAGTGACGCTCAACAAGACTTAGGTGTCGCTTATCAAGACAAAAAACGTTGGGCAAAAATGGCCATTTTAAATACGGCGTTGATGGGTAAATTTAATTCTGATCGCTCGATTGAAGACTATGTGAAAAACATTTGGTTTTTAACACCGAGCGCTTAAGCATTAATTATTAAGAAAACTGAGGAAAATATATGAGTTTATCTGTAAATGACATCAAAGCTTTAGTCAGCGCTTGCCATAAGACACCTTACGAGGTTTTAGGGTTAAATGCTGACCAAAACACTCGTTATTTACGGATCACTTGCTATTTTCCTCACCTTAACGATATTGACGCTGTTGAGATAATGGCCTTAGCCCCTAATAAAAAATCAGCGCAACTTAATAGTAATGAACAGATA
This sequence comes from Colwellia sp. BRX9-1, assembly GCF_014077195.1. NCBI lineage: Bacteria > Pseudomonadati > Pseudomonadota > Gammaproteobacteria > Alteromonadales > Colwelliaceae > Colwellia > Colwellia sp. BRX9-1. Next base: position 126,310 of record NZ_JACGVM010000013.1, on the reverse strand, counting down.
AAATCATTAGGTAAGTTGGTGAAAGTTCATCACAGTGGACTTTACTCACTTAAGCTACGTCGTAAAAAATTATTCACTTATAAACTCAAGCTGACCTCTGCAAACGCATCATGGTTAATTGACGATCCCTATCAGTTTTCAGCTACCTTAGGGGAGCTTGATATTTACTTGCTGCAACAAGGTAATCATCAAAAACCTTACGAGAAATTAGGCGCTCATCTGCAAAATAAAACCCTTAATGGCCAAAAAATTCAGGGTGTTTCGTTTGCTGTTTGGGCACCTAATGCCAGTCATGTTTCTTTGCTTGGTGACTTTAATCACTGGGATGAACGTAGCCATGCCATGCAAAATATCACCTTGGGCGATGTCGCTAGTGGCTATTGGAATATATTTATCCCACAAGCGTCAGTTGGGCAACAATATAAGTATGCGATTAAAGACAAAAACGGTAACACGTTACCATTTAAAGCCGACCCTTATGGCAACCAAGCCCAATACCGACCTGACACAGCGTCAATTATCAGTGCAAAAGACAATTACCTTTGGCAAGACCAAGATTGGTTAGCCAAACGTGAAAAACGTAACAGTAGAAACGCTGCAATTTCAATTTACGAAGTCCATTTAGGCTCTTGGCGCCGAGATAAAAATAACGAATTTTTAAATTACCGTCAGATAGCTGACCAGCTTATTCCTTACACTTTATCAATGGGTTTTACCCATATTCAGCTAATGCCGGTCAGTGAATTTCCATTCGATGGTTCATGGGGATATCAACCGGTTGGCTTATTTGCACCAACAGCTCGGTTTGGTAATGAAGCTGACTTTCAGTATTTTGTTGATGCCTGTCATCAAGCCAATTTAGGCTTATTGATTGATTGGGTACCGGGACATTTTCCAAGTGATGATCACGGTTTAGCGACCTTCGATGGTACTCATCTTTTTGAGCATGAAGACCCCAGACAGGGATATCACCCCGACTGGAATACCCATATTTATAATTACGAGCGTGTTGAAGTTGCTAATTTTTTGCGAGCAAGTGCCCTGCATTGGTTAGATAAATACCATGTTGATGGCATTCGCGTTGACGCAGTTGCCTCGATGCTTTATCTCGACTACAGCCGCAAAGAAAATGAATGGATCCCTAACATCCACGGAGGCAGAGAAAACTTAGCCGCTGTCGACTTTTTAAAACGCTTTAACGAAGAACTCTATCAACAATACCCTGGTACATTTTCTGTTGCCGAAGAGTCTACGTCATGGCCGGGTGTTTCTCGCGCGACCCATGATGGCGGTTTAGGCTTTGGTTATAAATGGAATATGGGCTGGATGAACGACAGTTTACAATACATGCAGCGTGAATCTGTGCATCGTTGCCATCACCATAACGAACTTAGCTTTAGCCTAGTTTATGCCTTTGATGAAAACTTTATTCTGCCACTTAGTCATGACGAAGTCGTTCATGGTAAAGGCTCTATTTTACAAAAGATGCCTGGCGATGATGCTTGGCAACAGTTTGCCAATATACGCGCTTATTACAGTTTTATGTGGGCACATCCCGGTAAAAAGCTACTATTTATGGGCTGTGAATTTGCCCAAGGTAAAGAATGGGATCATGACCACGAACTTGATTGGCATCAACTTGACGTTCACTGGCACAGTGGCGTACAGCGACTGATTAAAGCGTTAAATAAGGTTTATTGCAACACGCCAGCACTCTATGAAAAAGATTGCCAAAGCGAGGGTTTTAGTTGGTTAGATCATCAAAACAGCGAACAATCAATTTACAGCTTTATTCGTTTTGGCAATGACGCCCAAGAGAATGCGGTTGTCGTGGTATGTAACTTTACCTCACAAACCCATCATAACGTTAAATTAGGGGTACCAAAATCGGGAGAGTACGTCGAATTACTTAACTCGGACGCTGAAATTTATGGCGGCAGTAACACCTTGAACCTAGGTATTTTACCGAGTGTAGAATTGGCCTGGCAAGGTCAGCAACACTATATAGACATTACTGTACCCCCGTTAGCGACAGCGATGTTTATCCTCAAAGATGTACGTTTACCACTTGAGGGTAAATAATGACAACTTGCGCAATTAACACTGCATACAAAGTAACTTCGGGGCGTTCGTATCCGATGGGTGCTTCACTGGCTAAAAGTGGTCTGGGCTGTAACTTTGCCCTATTTTCTGCACATGCAACAAAAGTAGAGCTTTGTCTATTTTCAGGTGACGGTAAATATGAACTACAGCGCATTGAATTACCTGAGTTTACCGATGATGTTTGGCATGGTTTCGTTGAAGGGATCGCAGAAGGTTGTTTATATGGCTACCGCGTACATGGTCCTTTTGAACCTCATAATGGCCATCGTTTTAATGCTAATAAATTATTGTTAGACCCCTATGCTAAAAAATTGCACGGTAGCTTTATCCGCAGCGACCTTAATTTTAGTTATGATCTAAAAAGCACCCAAAAAGATTTAACCGTTGATAATCGGGATAATTCGGCGACTATGCCAAAGTGTGTGGTTGTTTCACCATTACTGTTTAGTCAAACGCATCCACAAGTTCGTCGCCGTGACACCATTCTTTATGAATTACATGTTAAAGGCTTTACCCAACAAAATCCCGATGTACCCATTGAGCTACGCGGAACATTCGCGGGTCTTGCTAATAAAAAGGTTTGCCAGTATTTAAAGTCTTTAGGGGTAACCAGTATTGAACTGCTACCCGTGCAACAGTTTATTAATGAGGACTTTGTCCAAGACAAAGGGTTAACTAATTACTGGGGCTATAACACCATTTCATTTTTTGTTCCGCACGCCGCTTACTGCCACTCAGGTGAGGTTGGCGAGTTTCGTTCTATGGTTGAAACTTACCATGAAGCAGGTATCGAAGTTATTCTTGATGTGGTTTATAACCATACGGCAGAAGGTGATGAACTTGGTCAAACGCTGAGCTTTAAAGGCATAGACAATGCTAGTTATTATCGTTTACACCCAGCTGACAAACGCTATTATGAGAATTTTTCAGGGTGCGGCAATACCATTAATGTGCAGCACCCTCGTGTTATTCAACTGATCACTGACAGTTTGCGCTACTGGGTAGAAATCATGGGCGTTGACGGTTTTCGTTTCGACTTAGCGCCAGTACTAGGGCGCGATGCACCTGATTTTAAAGCCAACAATCACTTTTTTACCAGTATAAGACAAGATCCTATCTTATCAAGAGTTAAACTTATTGCCGAACCTTGGGATGTCGGTCATGGCGGCTATCAACTAGGCCGTTTTCCCAATAGCTGGTTAGAGCTAAACGATCGTTTTCGTGACTCTTGTCGACGCTTCTGGCGAGGTGAACAAGGCTTAGTTGCAGAGTTTGCTAAACGTTTGCACGGCTCAAGTGACATTTTTGAACAGCCCAGTCGTCGACCTAGTGCCAGTGTTAATTTTATTACTTCACATGATGGTTTTACCTTAACCGATTTAGTGAGCTTCAATAACAAGCAAAACAAGGCGAACGGCGAACAAAACCATGACGGCCATAACAGTAACTTTAGTAATAATTTAGGGACTGAAGGGCCAACCGACAATTGTAGAATTAGTCTTTTACGCCGCCAGCAAAAACGCAATTTACTGACCACCCTCTTTATTGCTCAAGGCACGCCGATGTTACTCAGTGGCGATGAACTCAATAATAGCCAGCGCGGTAACAATAATGCTTACTGCCAAGATAATGAAATATCGTGGCTAGATTGGCAAAGCCCACAAGCACAGCAAGAATCAGATTTTGTTAAAAAATTAATTGCACTGCGAAAAGCACATCCGCTATTAAACAGAACACATTATCAACACGGTGTAAAAGTAAGTGAACATACCGGTTTAGCTGATATCAGTTGGTTAAATTGTCACGGTAAAGCGATGACTAAAGACAATTGGCATGATCAATCCATCAAGTGCTTTGCAATGATGTTAGCCAATACCGAACGCTCATCTACTCCTGAACATCAGCAAGACGATGCCCTACTGATTATTTTTAATGCTCATCAGCGCAGTATCAACTTCTTATTGCCAGTACTTAACGGTTACTGGCAAGTGCTCATTGATACCGCTGTTGATAATCAAGAATACAGTTACGCTGACAAAAAATCGCCAAAAAACATTAGACACCCCGCTATTACTATTGCTGAACATAGCTGTGTGGTATTGCGGTATTTACATAGCCCAAAAGACAAATAGCAATACGGTTCTGCGTTAAGTAGTTGAATCGTAGATAACAAAATCACCACAAGCATTGGCAAAAGTATTCCTTTAGCCACTCAAAAAGAATAGAGTATTAAACTTATGAATTTGATAGAAAAACTTGCCGACCTAGTTGGCTTTCACAGAAGTTACACTGATAGTTATGGGCACCAAGTTCCGGCAAACGAAAGTGCTAGGCATAGCCTACTTTGTGCTATGGGTTATGACCTGTCTAATAACCATACTATCAATAACAGTATTACAGCCTTACAAGAAGATAGCTGGCGTAAAATGTTGCCTGGCGTCCATATTGCTAAGCTTGAAGAACACAGTCACACTATTATTATTAGCCTACCGGTAGATGAAAGTTTAAAAGTTACTTGGCAGATAACTACTGAGCAAAGCGAAATCTTAACGGGTGAAGTGTTGGTTAGCGAGTTAATTTTCCAAGAAAAAAATCAGCTTGCCGATAAAGAATATCGAAAGCTTGCCTTAACACTCCCTTTGTTATCGCAAGGTTATCATAAGCTTAAGCTGAGTTATGGCCAACAAACAGCAAGTTGTCATTTGATTTTTGCGCCTAAAACTTGTTATAGCCCACAGGAAGCCTCACCAGAAAAAATGTGGGGATATGCTGCGCAGTTATATTCACTCAAAAGTGAAAGTAATTGGGGAATGGGCGATTTTGGTGATTTAAAAACACTGGTTAAAAATTCTGCCGAGCAAGGCGCTGCCGCCATAGGTTTAAATCCGTTGCATCCCTTGTATCAAAATAATCCCGCACATCGCAGCCCTTATTCCCCGACCAGCCGTTGTTTTCTCAATAGTTTGTATATTGATGTTACCCAGGTACCTAACTTTTCAAGCTGCAAGGCCGCTCAACTTCGCTTTAACAGTGATGAATTTCAAGCAAAAGTTAACTTCGTCCGTAACACTGAACTTATCGATTACCCTGGCGTTGCTGATGTTAAATTTGAAATTATTGAATTACTCTTTGAAGACTTCATTCAAGCGAATAATGACCAGAATGTAAGCGCGACCTACCAAGAGTTCAGCGACTTTAAAGCCGAGCAAGGCGATGATTTATTACTGTTAACCACCTTTGACGCCTTATATGAGTATTTTAGAATGATTGATTCTAATGCTTATGGTTGGAAAATGTGGCCGAGTGAGTTTCAATCACCACATTCAGCACAAGTCGCTGCTTTTCAACAACAGCATGCTAAACGTCTTGATTACTTTGCTTTTTTGCAATGGCTAGCTCATCGCCAGTTAACTGATGTTGCCGCATTAACAGAACAAGCTGGCATGCCGATTGGTTTATATCTAGACCTTGCGGTTGGTTGTGACGGCTCGGGCGTTGATGTTTGGTCTGATAAAGATGTTTATGTGTCTGGTGCAGCGGTTGGTGCTCCACCCGATGCTATGAATACCTTAGGGCAAGATTGGGGGCTAACGCCGATTAACCCAGTAGCACTGCAGCAACAAGGATATTTACCCTTAATAAAGGCACTGCGCAGTAATATGCAATATGCAGGTGCTTTACGTATTGATCATATTTTAGGTTTAATGCGTCAATATTGGGTAGCGCCGGGCATGAAAGCCGATCAAGGTGTTTATATTACCTTTCCATTTAAAGATATATTGCGCATTATTGCCCTTGAATCTCGTCGTAATGACTGTGTGGTTATCGGCGAAGACTTAGGCACGGTGCCCGATGGCTTTAGTGAAATAATGGCCGCCGCAGGTTTACTATCATACAAGGTGCTATTTTTTGAGCGTTGGGAGTCGGGTTTATTTAAACGCCCGGAGTTGTATCCAGCCCAATCTATGGTAACAGTGTCAACACACGATTTACCTACCCTTACCGGTTGGTGGACTGGACGTGATTTACATTGGCGACAAGCATTGAATCTATATCCATCAGACGAAATGGGCCAACAAGAACGCCAAGCTCGTATACAAGACCGTAGCTTGTTAGTTGCAGCATTAGCAGACTTAGACGTTATCGATGTAACAAAAGCGCCGCAACAAAGTCCGGCAATAATCAATACTGAATTATCAATTGCCGTCCAGAAATATATGGCGAAAGCACACAGCCATATCCAACTTATTCCATTAGAAGACACCTTAGAGATTGTTGAACAAGTTAACATTCCCGGCACTATCGATGAACACCCTAACTGGCGTCAAAAATTACCGGTAACTATGACTGAGTTTTGGCAAAAAGATTCTGTTAAATTGCTTGCACAAGCGATGCAAAAAGCCAGACCAAAAAGCTAATATTAGTCATAATGTCGATTTTAATGAACACAATAATGGATGAGAATATAATGATAATAACAAATAGTACATTCACATTAAAAAAATCAAAGATTGCGCTACTTATCTTAAGTGGCCTATTTCTTAGCGCTTGTAATGAAACTAAGCCAATTCACATAGAAAAATCAGCCAGCTTAAGTGAGGCAAAAGCCTTACCACTTAAAAATGCTGACGATTTAGCTCCTTATTTAAATAGAAATATACAAGATGAAGTTTTTTACTTTGTTATGCCCGACCGTTTTTATAATGGCAACACCGATAATGACCAAGGTTCTAAGACCGACATAATATCTGCTGGTGGTTTTGATAAAGCCGACAAAGGCATGTATCACGGCGGTGACATTCAAGGTTTGCAGGCTAAACTGCCTTATTTGAAAGGTATGGGGATTAGCGCTATTTGGTTAACACCTATTATGCGTAATCAGGCCATGCAAGGTGATTCTTCGGGTTATCATGGTTACTGGATCTTGGACTTTAATGAAATTGACCCACATTTGGGCAGTAATGAAGATTTAAAACGTTTCATTAACGCTGCACATAAAGAGAATATAAAAGTATTTTTTGACATTATTACTAACCACACCGCTGACGTTATTAAGTATGTTGAATGTCACGGCGAAGATGGCTTACAGTATTTGATGAAAGAAAATGATGGCTGTTTATATAAAACACTTGCTCAAGTGGCAGCGGGTGATACTTATCAAGCCGTTATTCCTAAAGGCCAAGAAAACCTTAAATCACCCGCTTGGTTAAATGATAAAAAATATTATCACAACCAAGGAGATACAACCTATGAAGGAGAAAACTCGATATATGGCGACTTTAGTGGCTTAGATGATATTGATACTAACTCACCTGAAGTGGTTACAGGCATGACCGAAATATTCAAAAATGTCATCAGTGAATTTAAACCTGATGGTTTTAGAATTGATACCGTAAAGCACGTCAATATAGAGTTTTGGGCAGATTTTGCCCCTGCGCTTGTTGACCACGCAAAAGCGATTGGTATTCCAGAATTTTTTATGTTTGGTGAAGTATATAGTGGCGATGTTAAAGAATTAAGTGCTTATACCACTGTAGGTAAAATGCAGTCTGTACTTGATTTTTCCTTACAATTTGCTTTACAAGACACCCTTATTAAACAGCAAGGAACACATAAACTTGTTGAGGTGTTCGAGAGTGATGCTTACTATAATGACAGTGACAGTAATGCCAATCAGTTGCTTAACTTTACCGGTAACCATGACATGGGACGTTTTTCAGGCATGTTGAAAAGTAGTGATTTCAACTATAGCGAAGCAGAAATTATTCAACGCACCTTGCTAGCCCATGCGATGGTTTACTTTCTGCGTGGCGTGCCAATTGTCTATTATGGCGACGAGCAAGGTTTTGTTGGTGATGGCGGAGATAAAGACTCTCGCCAAGACATGATGCCTTCCTTGGTAGACAGCTACAACGATGATGATTTACTCGCAAATATTAAAACAACCGCTGATGACAACTTTGATGAAAATCATCTATTTTATAAGACATTTGCTGAGTATGCGGATATCTATTATCAATACCCAGCACTTAGGTTTGGCGAACAAAAATTCATAAATGCTGATAATAAGCCGGGGATTTTTGCGGTATCTCGTACATTAAAAGACGAAGAAGAAATCATTATTGTCTTTAATACAGCAAAAACAGAAAAGTCTGTAGCGTTAGGCTTTACCCTCAAAAATGGCGAAAAAATATACCCAGCCTTTAAAAATAATGAGTTTGTCGATGGAACATTAACCGTTCCCCCGTTAAGTTTTGCTATTTATCAGGTCAGGTAGCTGAAGGTTTAGTATTTTTTGCACAGATAAAGAAAAACCAAGGCGCTATGGGAGTGTCCTTGGTTTTTAATTTATTCTTTAATTAGTAAACTATTTCATTATTTGCTGTTTCACCTCCTTATCTTATTTAAATAAATGATTGAACACACCTTTACCTTCACTTATACCAACACTTAATAATTATTAGCCACTTGCTCGGTGTTACTGTGCAGCTTTATTACCACACGTCGGTCATAAAAACTGACTTCTTGTTGAGTGTTAGCCACTACCGGCGCTTGCTCACCAAAAGCAAACAGTTTAATGCGTTCTGCTTTAACGCCTTGGTCAATTAAGGCATTTTTAACGGTGTTAACACGAGCAATAGACAGCGCTTGGTTTGATTTTTTATTACCTTGTTTATCGGTATAACCCGATAAATCGATAAAGAGTTTTGGCGATTGTTGTAACATTTCTGCCAAAGCAACGATTTGACTTTTATAGTGCGGCTGTAAGTCACTAGAGCCAGTTGAAAATTGTAAACTCATCAGTAAATTTTCAGCTTGTAGTTGACTGGCATTTTGGTGTTTTTTATCAAAGTTTTGTTCTAAAACCGATAATTCTAATTGATGATTTTGTTCAGAGCGTTGTAAATTGCGGCGGAACTCGTTTGCAGCCTGCAAATAATCATGCTCTTGCTTTTTCAATGACGCCTGTAGTTCACTCAAATTTTCTTTATCGTTTTGTGTTTTCGCAATAAGTGTACCGGTCGCTCCCACTAAAATAGCGCCAATAGGACCACCAAATATCGCGCCAATGATCATGCCGCTACCTAAGCCAATACTTTCTTTATCTCTGTCACTAAGTTCAACCGAATCGCTTGCTGTTAAGTTTGACTTTTCAAAGGCGTATGCGGAATGACTTAATGTCGGTGCAGCAATAAGCGCTGTGATTAAGAAAAGTTTCGCTGGGTTTAATTTACTGTTAATTTTTTTCATGTTAATTCCTAAATGATTAAGGTGTTTTTTGTTGACGAGGTAATTAAAACAAGAAAAATAGGCTTTGAAACGACACAAAAAAGGCAAAGTAATGAGCAAATGTGGCAACAATGTGGCAATTACAACAATTGCGCGCATTTATAAAAAAACTCTTATATAGTGCCTTAAAATAAGTTAACCAATAGAGTCGTATAGAGTGTTAAAACGAATTGCCATAGTCGAAGATGAAGCCGCTATAAGAGAAAACTATGCGGATGTGCTGCGTGTTCAAGGTTATCAAGTGCAGACCTTTGCTAATAGAGAAAACGCCTGTAAGGCCTTTGCAATAAGTTTGCCACACCTTGTGATATTGGATATTGGCTTAGAGCAAGAATATGACGGCGGTTTTACCCTATGCCAATGGCTTAGGAATATATCAACGACCTTGCCTATTATTTTTTTAACTGCGCGTGATAATGATGTTGATACGGTGTCAGGATTGCGTATTGGTGCTGACGATTATTTAACTAAAGATATTAGCCTGCCACATTTATCAGCGCGCATTGCAGCCCTCTTTCGTCGCCAAGAAGCACTAAAACAGCCAACTGCTGAAAGTAGTTTACTCACATTAGGGCCGCTAACTATCGACAATCAACGAATGAGCATTGTTTGGCAACAACAAAGTGTTGATTTAACGATCACCGAATTTTGGATGGTCTTTGCCTTAGCTAAAAACCCCGGACATGTTAAGAACCGTCAACAACTGATGAAAGACTCCAACATCTATGTCGATGACAGTACCATTACTTCCCATGTAAAACGTATTCGTAAAAAATTTAACCAAATAGATAAAGACTTTAACTGCATAGAAACAGTTTATGGCATGGGCTATCGTTGGAACAAAGATGAAAAATAAGCTCAATTTTCGTTTCGGCTTACGAACTAAGCTTTTACTCCTGTCTAGTTTTCTCTTTGCCATTCCCTGGTTTGGTTATCAATACGTATGGGAAATGGAAAAGTATTTACGCTTTGGTCAAGAACAAACAATCATAGGAACAGCAAGAGCCCTCGCGACTTCGTTGCATGAACGCCCTAACCTTTTTAATAACCAAGCCAGTTTCTTACCCGATGTTGAAAAAGGTAAAGACCTTTACGGTTATCAGTTATCCCAAGCGATAAATCTCGACGGTTTACCCAACGACTGGCCAAGTTTTCAAGAAAAGTCCCACTACTATGGGGTTAATAACCAGCTTGGTCGGCAATTAAGCGTTGATAAGCTCACTAATCATTTCAGTGCCGCTGTTGGAAAATATGATAAATACTTATACTTTTTTATTCAGGTGATCGACGATACGGTTATTTATCGTGATGAAAATGCTCGAGCCATCAACAAAAATGATCATCTGGAATTATCATTCAACGATATTAATGGCAATTTTCAACGCTTTATCGTCAGTAATAAAAATCAGGGCTGGCTTGCTGCCTATCGCATTAATGATCTTGAAAGTAATGAACGGCTTCAATTTCCAAAGCCCGTTAGCTTCATTCAGGGCCAATGGCGCAATACCGAGCAAGGTTATAATATTGAACTGCGCATCCCTTTAACTAAAATCAGCGATCGCTTAGCCTTTGCCATTCATGATGTCGATACGCCATTAAGTGCAGCCACAACAATAATAGGCAGTGCAGATCCAAGTAGCGCAGCAACCTTAGGCACCATTTTGGTGCCGTCACCTGAAATTGAACGCATAGTAAAGGGCATGAGTTACACACAGTCACGTATTTGGGTGGTTGATCAACATCATCGCGTACTAGCAAAAAGTGGCGACATAAAAAAAGCCAGTGGCTTATGGCAAAAAAACATCAATAACTCTGATAACGATGGCTCTTGGTATGCTTGGACACAAAAATACTTACAACCGTTATTTCAACATTTGCTCAACAAACCTCAAGATGATTTTATTGACCGTCTTTACGACACGCAAAACCTAACGGGTGAACATATTGAAGCCGCACTTGCGGGTATGCCAAAATCTCAATGGCGATTAACCACAGATAAAAAAGCGGTAATCATATCAGCTGCATACCCTATTTATATCAGTGATAAGGTCAACGGTGCGGTCATTGTTGAAGAAACAACCAATGGCATTCTCAGTGTACGAAATAAAGCCTTAGAGAAATTGTTTACGTCAATTTTAGCGATTATGTTATTGGGTGCTTTCGCTTTTTTCTTTTTTGCGTCACGTATTTCAAATCGCATTCGCCAACTGCGTAATCAGGCAGAAATTGCTATTGATGAACACGGTCGAATCAATAACGAGATAGCCGAGAGTATGCAAGTATCAACAGCCAATGATGAAATTGGCGACCTCTCTCGCAGTTTTTCTACGGCAGTAAATCGTTTAAGCCAGTACAATCATTACTTAGAAAATATGTCGTCACGACTCTCACATGAACTCCGCACCCCGATAGCGATTGTTAGAACATCCTTAGAAAATTTGTCTTTACAAGCCTTACCTGAGAAAAGTTCCGCTTACATTGACCGTGCCCAAAGTGGTATTAATCGCTTAAACAATATATTAACCAATATGAGTGAAGCGACTCGTCTTGAACAAATGCTCAATCAAACTGACAAGGTCAGTTTTAATGTCTTTGACGTGCTTAATGGTTGTGTACAAGGATATCAGCAGATATACCCTAACTTTACTATTGAGTATTTGGCCTCAGATAAAAAAGTAATGTTGGCGGGATCGCCTGAGCATATAGCGCAATTATTAGATAAGGTTGTCACTAATGCCGTAGAGTTTAGTGATGATAATAAACTTTTCATAACGACAGCGTTGAAAAACAAAGACATCACCATTCACGTTAGCAATAACGGCACGTTATTACCCGACACGATGGAAGAGCGACTTTTTGATTCTATGGTTTCAATGCGTGAAACACCGCAAATGAAAGAAGATAAGACTCCTCATTTGGGCTTAGGCTTATATATTGCCCGCTTGATTTGTGAATTTCATCAGGGGCATATCGTGGCAAGTAATCATCATAATCCGCAAGGTGTCACGGTGTCGATTACCTTGCCATTGCAGGTAAAGTAATTATTTACTCTATACCTAAATATTTATGTACTTGAACGGATAAACGCCAATTATTTTCAATACAGCTTTTTATTGCTAACGCTGTTGCTCGTTCTTTTTGGCTGATCGGTTGCAAATAAACTTGGGTGTTAACAATATTATGTTCGGCTAATAACGCTTTTAAGTCGTCTATATGCTGCTCAGTCGCCACTGGATGTTTAATTTCATTGGCACGTAACATCGCTGAGTTTAATATTTTGTAGCCACCCTTCATGTTTACTTTGGGTGAAACAGTCACCCAGCACTTATCCGTCACCTGTATTTCAAAAGTACCCGATGTTTCTAATTGACAACTAAAACCATTGGTTTCAAGTGCTTGGCACAGAGGGAGTAAATCAACCATCGCTGGCTCACCGCCTGTGATAACAATGTGTTTGGCTTGATAACCTTCTGCCGTTATCATCGCTAAAATATCTTTAACCGTAAGCGCTGACCACGTTTGAGATTCAGCTTCTTTTGTTAACATAGCATTCGGTGTTACTTCATCTTCAAGGTTTATTGCCCAAGTATGCTTAGTATCACACCACGAGCAAGCAACGGGGCAACCTTGTAAACGGATAAAAATTGAAGGTTGACCGGTAAAAGCGCCCTCTCCTTGAATAGTTTCAAATAATTCATTAATTTTGTATTTTACGGTCATCGGGGTTTTTGCCTGTTTATTGCTGGTGTAAATTGAAGTAAAATGCGCGATATTAATTATACCCTAAGAGACTTTAGAAATGACAAACAAAGTTGTTGTTATTTATTCTGGTGGCATGGACTCATTCACTGTTCTTAATCGCGCCTTGCATGATGGCAAAGAAGTGTTCGCATTAACCTTTGATTACGGACAGCGTCATGTCAAAGAAATTGAATTTGCCAGTACGGTTTGTCAATCACTTGATGTAAACCATAAAATTATCGATATATCATCTATTAATCAATTGCTTGCTGGTTCTTCATTAACCGACAATATTGATATTCCTGAAGGTCATTACGAAGCTGAAAGTATGAAATCAACGGTTGTACCTAACCGTAACATGATTTTGTTATCACTTGCGGTCGGTTATGCCGTTTCAGTGGGGGCTAGCCAAGTTTATTACGGCGCACATTCAGGAGACCATGCAATATATCCTGATTGTCGTCCCGAATTTGTAATGAAAATGAATGAGGTGTGTAAAATAGCTAACTACGAGTCAGTAGAAATATTTAGCCCTTATTTAACGGTTACTAAAAGTGATATTTTAACCGATGGATTAAAAATGGGCTTAAGCTATGATAATACTTGGACGTGTTATAACGGCCGTGAAAAAGCCTGTGGAAAATGTGGTGCCTGCCAAGAGCGTTTAGAAGCTTTCAGTGATAATAATGTTACCGATCCGTTAAGTTACGAATCTTGATAAATAAAAGATAAAACACGGCAAGGTGTTTTATCTTTTTTCTGTACTGACCAAAGAAATATTACGCTTAAAGCTTATGAAAATAAGGCATTGTGTAGCTTTTCAACGGTTTCATTTGCTTGTTTCTCGTCGACTAAGAAACATAAGTTATGTTCACTGGCGCCATGACAAATCATCCGCACGTTTATCCCTGATATAGTTTCAAAAATACTGGTACCAACGCCATTACTGCGATGCATTTTATTTCCTATAACCGCTATTAACGATAAACCGTGCTCTACGGTGACTTCACAAAGCTGTTCTAATTCTTCAACAACGGTTGAATTTAAAAGCGCTTGCGTCGACCCCGTTGGATTATCAAAGGTTAGCGCAATACTGATTTCACTGGTGGTAATTAAATCAACACTCAGTTCATGTTTGGCTAAAATACCAAAGACTTGTGCAAGAAAACCACTAGCATGTAGCATAGCAGGACTCTTTACCGTTACTAATGTTTGCTCTCTACGTAAGGCTATTGAGCGGTATATTGGGCTCGATTCAACAAACTGTTGAATGCGTGTACCCCCCTTCTCTGGTTCCTTACTTGAACCAACAAAAACCGGAATATTCTTTCTCATCGCAGGAATGAGTGTTGCCGGATGAAGAATTTTTGCGCCAAAGGTCGCCATTTCAGCCGCTTCGCCAAAACTGATTTCTTTAATAGCACGGGCATGCTCGGTAATACGTGGGTCTGTGGTAAAAATACCGACAACATCAGTCCAAATAGAAAGATTATCGGCATGTAACGCTTCGGCTAAAAGTGCCGCACTGTAATCAGATCCACCACGGCCTAGGGTTGTCGTATGACCGTCCTCGTCTTGACCAATGAAACCTTGGGTAACGATAACTTTATCAACCAGCAAAGGCATAAGAAATTGCTGTGCGTTATTAGCGAGCATCTCAAGGTTAACAACGGCTTTACCGTATAATGCGTTGGTTTTCATAACTTGGCGAACATCAAACATTTCGCCATTAACACCAACAGATTTAAGGACTTGTGCAAAGATACATGAACTCATTTGTTCACCAAATGACAAAATTGCATCGGCTATGCGTGGGCAATAATTAAGTGATTGCGCGTTAGAGAACTCGCTTAACTCATTTAGCAGTTGATCAATTTGAAAGTTTAGCTGTGTTTCTTCAGCTAAATGTTGGGTAATATTAAATTGGATAGCGCGAATACTGCTAATGATTGTTAATTGTTCATGCTGAGATACATCTTTTTGACTTAAACGAACCAGTAAATTAGTAACGCCTGAACTTGCAGATACGACAACAACTTTGTTACTTGCATCGTTTTTAATGATCTGAGCGCATCGTAACATCGCTTGATGATCAGCTAGACTTGTGCCGCCAAATTTTGCAACAGTAAAAGGTAATAATGACATCTAAGGTCTCCCTAATTAAGCCCCCAGTAATAATTATAGGGTAACTTTATAAACTTCAAGGAAGAGCATGGCTGAATTAAGAAGTGTTCTTGGTAAGATAAACTAAACTTTTCAGCCAGAAGCTCTCCACCATAATCTAATTAGCACTTAACATACTAACTAGAGGTGACAATCCTAGGGATTCAGCCCTAGTAACCGAATAAATAACGCCACTCGCTAATTACTCTCGGCAATAGTCTCCCTCAATAACAGTCAAAAGAATGGTGGTTCTTCGTGTTATCTACCTAGCTACTGCTCCTCTTCTGGTTGATTATTAAAAACATACAATTTGAGTATTTATTCTAATAACCGACATGTGGATTAAATCCTATCTGTAATAATAAATCAACAGGCTAAGTCGATCTTTTTTAGAAATAATAGCTTAATAGTATTACCCATAGTTCAACTAAAGCATGGCTAGGCTTTTATATAAAAATTAACGGTTGCTGCAGCGCATTAATTTTATACCACCGACATCCGTTGAAAAACCAAGATTTTTATAAAAGCTCTCCAGTTCAGGTAAGCAATATAATTCAAAATGTTTTACTTTGATTAATTTATCATGGTTTTTAACCAGGCTCATCAATTGCTGACCGATACCATTACCGCGATGAGAGGCGCTTACAATCACATCAAAGATTATTGCTTTATAGATAAAGTCGCTTAGAATTCGCGTAAAACCAATGAGCTCATTGTCTACATCGAGAATACCAATACAAATTTGAGAACCACGAATACAATTTTGAGTGTCTTCGAGTGAGCGTTCTTTACCCCACCATACACTTTTATAAAGCTGGTGAACTTGCTTTATATGGTCGTCAGAAAATCTATAAATTATGGTCATCTTTAATTTTTAAACTCAATATTCACTGACCTATTAACAGACAGTAATTAGCCAGCAACATTATTTAATAAGGGTAACACCCGCAACTTCTACCACTGTTTTTGCATCAGCACGTTCAATAACTTTTAATAGTGTTGTTTGAATAGTTTCATCTTTTCTCGCATCACCTTTACTGGTAAATTTTTGCTCTTGTGGAGCATCACCTTCAGCGGCAATAAAACCAACCACAACTTCAGTAGCACAATCAGCTGACTGACCAAAATAAGCTAATGAAATTTGTGGGTAGCCTTGAAATCCTTTCTTAACTCTTTTATCAATACGTTTAGTCGATTTGTCTAAGTTCATAATAATTATCCAAAAAATAACGCGATATTCGCGCGAATAAAACAATAGTTATCTAAAGTCATAAGTGATTTATCAATATAAGCTAACCCACTACAACACATGCTGAACCCATAAGATGAATATCAATACTACATGAGGAAATGCAACAGTAGGCCTAATTGATTGACAGGCATATTCTTTAATTAAGGTAAGACCTGATAAGCTAACTTTATGATATTCAGAGTTAAATTGACATACATTTTCACTACTGTCGGCTGAAATATATTTTTCCAGCTGTAAAAGCCGTGTCTCAATACGTGATTGAAATGTCTTCCAAACAGCATCTTGAAGCCATAAAACGACTAAGATTAAAAAGATAGGAATCGTGATTACATTCGATATAATGGCTATTAGTAAAACGATAACGGCAATAAGTTTTATATAAAGCGAATGTTTCTCATAGCTGTCAAACTGATTTTGGAGTAAGGACCATTCTGAGCTGAATTTATTTTTTTCCATTTTTCCCTCTTATAATGAGAATAAATTTTTGCAACACGTAGCACGATACAATAAGTTTTTAATTAAAATGTAAATAATAAAAACTAAAATCGATTTGTATACGTATAACTAACAGTAACCAACTCAATGGTAAATAAAATGTTTGGAATATTTAAAAAAGACCCGATAAAAAGATTAAATAAACTCTATGAAGCTAAGCTTGAACAAGCGATGTTTTCGCAAAGAAATGGAGATATAAAGTCATATTCGATGATCACTGCTGAAGCAGAAAAAATAGCCGTGCAGATTAAAGATTTAGAAAATTCACAAAAGAACTAACGCGCTAATAGCGAACACCCCGCCACTTCATTTAAGGTGATGGCGGGATTTTATTGTTTTCCCTTTTAAACCCGGTATTTATCTGCTTGCGGTCTTCAGTACACTCAATTGATTAATAATTCGTAATGATCAGCCTTTTTGGTAAAGCCAACCCGTCTCAAGTAAAGTTCATGAGCATCATCTGATGGCTCGACGATTAAATGTTTAATACCTTCTTGTCTTAGTTGATTTTCTTCAGCAGAGAACATAAATTTGGCTGCTTTAAAATCTCGGTCTTCGGGAATGATATAGTCGAGTAGCACTTCAACCTTACCGTCCTCATCTAACTCCCGATAAGCAAATAATCCTACGGGTTTCATGTTCCTAAACAATAACAATACCACGGCATCATCAAGTTGCTGCCACTGAAAGTTTTTACATAAGCCAATGATATCTTTACCGTAACGTTCCTTTAACAAGTTGAAAAAAGATGATTCCACTGATTTTAATTTAATTAAATCAAATTGATCTTTTTCTTGATAAATACGGATTAAATAGTATACATCAACCAAAGCTATCCAACCGTTTAAAATAAAAACAGGGTAGGCATCAATAAAGTACCCGTAAACACTAAAGGCAGCAGCACCAAATAAATTTATCCAACGCAATCGTTTGATATTAGACATCATTAACGATAAGGCAATTAGCACACTTGCAACATAACCAAAGGCTTCTAACAGGGACATGACAATACTCTTTTAGTAAAACAACGGGCATAGTATAATAATCTGACCAATTGGTCAGAAAAACACGATTAGATCTTGACACATGAGTCAGGAAAACACAATATATGGCTATTAAATGTATTAAACAGCTAGTTATGGCTCAACTATAATACTAAATAAAAGCAATACATAGCTATGCTATTAGCAACCAATTAACAAATTAAAAAGCATGGACGTTTACATAATTGTTACCTAATGCTTTTCAACTCAATTATTATCTAAAGGGATCACTATGCACTTACCTCAAAATATCATTCGTCAAAAACGTAATAAACAAGCTTTAACTGTAGATGAAATTCAATGCTTTGTTGACGGTCTTAAAACAGGTGATTTCACCGATGCACAAGTTGGCTCTATGGCTATGGCTATTTGGCTTAATGGCATGACAACCGATGAAGTTGTTAATCTAACCATGGCTATGCGTGACTCGGGTACGGTTGTTGATTGGCATAATAAATTAAACAAACCCATTGTAGATAAACATTCAACGGGTGGTGTTGGTGATAAAGTAAGCTTAATGCTAGCACCAATAGTCGCGGCATGTGGGGCTAATGTGCCAATGATTGCAGGACAAGGTTTAGGTCATACTGGTGGTACGGTTGATAAATTAGAGGCCATCCCTGGTTTTAATGTTCGCCCTAGCCTTGCAGAGTTCCAAGCAACAGTTAAAGAGCAAGGCACAGCAATTATTTCACAAACCAAAGATTTAGCACCAGCCGACAAACGTCTTTATTCAATTCGTGACGTAACGAGCACAGTAGAATCCATCCCATTGATCACCGCTTCTATTTTATCAAAAAAATTAGCAGCTGGCCTCGAGTCTTTAGTCATGGATGTAAAAGTAGGCAATGGCGCGATGATGGCCGATATTGAATCAGCTCAAGCATTAGCTCATTCAATTGTCTCAGTCGCCAATGGCGCAGGAACACCGACACAAGCATTAATCACTGATATGAATCAACCGCTGGGAACCACAGTGGGTAATGCGCTTGAAATACAAGAAACTATAGATTATTTGACCGGAAAATATCGTGAACCAAGGTTGCATGAAGTCACGATAGCCCTTGCTGCTCGAATGTTATTAACCAGTAAAATAGCCCGTGATATTGAACAAGCAACAACGTTGGCCGAAGAGGCATTAACATCAGGTAAAGCCGCTGAAATATTTGGCAAAATGATCACCGCGATGGGTGGCCCAGCTGATTTATTAACTCACAGTGAAAGTTTACTGCCTAAAGCTAATATGACTAAAAACATCGTCGCCTCAAAAGCTGGTTACATTGGCATTATGGATACTCGTGCTATAGGTATGGCATTAGTAGAAATGGGTGGTGGTCGTGTCGACCATAATCAAAGCTTAGATTACAGTGTCGGCTTTAGTGATATTAAGCCAAAAGGCACGAAAGTCGCTGAAGGTGACATCATTGCTATTGTTCATGCCAAAGATGACGCTCAAGCAACTCAAGCGATTAAACAATACTTAAGTGCGGTTGAAATTTCAGTAGCGCCAGTTATTGTTGAACCTGTGATACATCAACTCATTACCTAATTATTGATACTCAACTGAGATGAATCCATTATTAAGGCGACTGTAAAGTCGCCTTAACTTTTTATCCCCTTCTTTAAATAAATTTATAAAATGAGAACAATTATGTCGAGAGCAATTATTTTGGTCATTGACGGTTTTGGCTTAGGTCATGCCCCTGATGCAGAAGCTTTTGGTGATGTTAACGCCAACACCTTTGCAAATTTAGCTGAAAAATTTCAAGAAATTAAAGGACGCCCTTTAAAGCTTCCTCATTTAAGTAAACTGGGCTTAGTTAAGGCTTGTCAACAAGCGTCAGGTCGCACGCTTTGTGTTGAACCCGTTAAGCCAACGAAAGGGGCTTATGGTTACGCTGCTGAAATAAGTACTGGTAAGGATACCCCTAGTGGTCACTGGGAAATGGCAGGAGTGCCGGTTTTATTTGATTGGACTTACTTTACTGATAAGAAAAATAGCTTCTCAGCAGAACTGATGGCACAAATAAACCAAGCCACAGGTTATGCTGATATGTTAGGAAATTGCCATGCCTCTGGTACCGATATTATCGCTAATTTAGGCGAACAACATATAAAAACAGGTTTACCTATTTGTTACACCTCAGGCGACAGTGTTTTCCAAGTTGCCGCCCATGAACAACACTTTGGCTTAGATAATCTTTATAAATATTGTCAACAAGTGCGGGTAATACTCGATCCGTTAAATATAGGACGTGTGATCGCTCGCCCTTTTATTGGTGAGATTCCTGCCGATTTTGAGCGAACAGGTAATCGCAGAGATTATTCAGTATTACCTCCAGCGACCACCGTATTAGAAAAATTAACGCAAGCCGATGGTACGGTGATAAGTGTCGGTAAAATTGCCGATATTTTTGCGCATCAGGGTATTAGTATCAAAACCAAAGCAACCGGACTACCTGCGTTATTAGATGCAACGCTCGCACATATGAAAACCGCAGCAGATAAGAGTATTATTTTTACCAATCTAGTTAATTTTGATCAAGACTTTGGTCATCGACGTGACCCTGTCGGGTTTGGCGAAGCGTTAGAATATTTCGATGAGCGTTTAGCGGAGTTTTTAGATCAAATGGCTGATGATGACTTACTGCTATTAACCGCTGATCACGGTTGTGATCCTACTTGGCCAGGCAATGATCATACGCGTGAATTCGTGCCAGTTATCGCTTATCACAATCATATCCATTCGATAAACTTAGGCCAACGCAATAGTTTTGCCGATTTGGGACAAACTTTAGCCAGTTTATTTACCTTAGACGCAATGGATTATGGTCAGTCTTTTTTAGACGAACTAAAGTTTTAATCATTGAAGCCTTAACTCAAGGACCCTAGTTGGTCCCTTGATAAACGTATTTACTAACAATAAATTGGCTTTTCAATTTGCCAACAGATTTAACAACACTGCCTGATATCAACAGATTAAATAAAAAAACCGAGTAAACTATTATTGATACATAGTCTTACTCGGTTATTAATCATTGATTTTTATTGAGTATTTAAAGAAGGCCTAATGTTACATCAATGATTTATTAGCATCTCGGTATTGCGCAAGGAGTAATTCTGTCGAACTGTCTGAAAGTTCAGTATTATTAGGCTGTCCAATGCGAGATAATATATCATCACCTAATATTTTCCCAAGCTCGACCCCCCATTGGTCGAAGGAATTTAAGTTCCAAATAACCCCTTGAACAAAGACTTTATGCTCATATAAAGCAATTAGCGTCCCAAGTTGGTATGGTGTTAATCGGTCAAAGGTCAAGGTATTCGATGGTCGATTCCCTGGCATTTCTTTATGTTTGGCAATCACTTTGGCTAATGCTTCTTCCATACCTGAAGCGACAAGTTCATCATAGGCTTGTTGATGTGTTTTACCTTGCATTAGCGTTTTACTTTGTGCAAAACAATTGGCAACGAGCATATCTTGGTGACCGTTCATATTATGTTCAGCAACTAATGGCTGAATAAAATCAACCGGTACTACTGACGTACCTTGATGTAATAACTGATGAAAAGCATGTTGACCATTCGTGCCTTCTGCGCCCCAAATAACCGGACCGGTAGTACTGCTGACAATTTCATTATTAAGCTGGCAGCTTTTACCGTTAGACTCCATGTCCATCTGTTGTACATACGCAGGAAAACCACGTAAATAATGACTGTATGGTAATAAAGCATGAGTTTGACAACCAAAAAAGTTATGGTTCCACACCCCTAACATCCCCATGAGTACCGGTAAGTTTTGCTCAAGCGGTGCCTCTTTAAAATGCTTATCAAGATCGGCAGCACCTTTTAGTAATTCAGTAAATCCTTGATTACCTATTGCCATCGCAATAGGCATGCCAATAGCTGACCATAATGAATATCGTCCCCCAACCCAATCCCACATCGGAAAAACATTGTCACCATTAATACCAAATTCGACCGCTTTAGTTACATTGGATGATATGGCAATAAAGTGTCGGTTTAGCTGCTCAAACGTAACACCATAGTCATAAAACCATTGGCGAGTAGACTCGGCATTCGTCAGAGTTTCCTGAGTATTAAAAGACTTTGATGCGATCAACACCAAGGTTGTTTCAGGGTTTAAATGAGTTAAAACATCATGTAGATGATTTCCATCTATATTGGCCACAAAATGCTGTTTAGGCCCACCTTCAACATAAGGTTTTAATGCAGTAGTCACTATTTTAGGCCCTAAGAAAGAGCCACCAATACCTAGATTTAAGACATCAGTAATAGATTTACCACTATAACCTAACCATCTCTTGTCACGCACTTGGTTAACGACTGCTTCTACCTTAAGGCGCACCGCTTTGATTTGAGGTATAATATCAACACCGTCAACAAGTACAGGTGTACTGTCTTGTTGTCGCAAAGCTGTGTGTAATACCGATCTGTTCTCAGTATTATTAATCGGCGCACCAGCGAACATCGCCTCTCTTTTTTCAGCTAATTGCGCTGATTCGGCTAACTCGATTAACAAAGCGCGCGTTTTCTCAGTAATACGATTTTTTGAATAATCTAAATTTAAGCGACAAGCACTAACCGATAAATTTTCTGCTCGTAGTGGATCACTGGCAAACAAGTCACGCAAATGGCTACTTTTTATCTCAAGCAAGTGTTGTTGAAGTTCTCGCCACTTATCGTTAAAAGTATCCATTAACATGAGTGTTGTCCTAAAGTGTCGTTAAAAGTATCCATTAGCATGAAGGGTTTCCTAAAGTTATCTTAAAATAATTGGCTTAGTTGTACTTCGAGCTTGCACTGGTCAATGGCAAAGTTACGAATACCTTCTGCTAGTTTTTCTGTTGCCATCGCATCTTGATTCATTTCCCAGCGAAACTCAGCTTCAGTTAATGCTACGGGTTTATCTTGAACACGAGTTGCAGGCATTAATTGCTGCGTTATACCTTGATAATTATCTGATAATTCACTCATTAATGGTGGACTGATCGTTAATCTGTCACAGCCAGCAAGGGCGATAACTTCATCGATATTACGAAAACTTGCGCCCATCACCACAGTATTGTAGTCATGCTGTTTGTAATAATTAAAAATTTCTGTAACAGAAATCACCCCAGGATCTTCATTGGCTAAATAGCTATCACGACCAGTATCTTTTTTGTGCCAATCAAGAATTCGACCAACAAAGGGTGAAATTAAATACACTTGTGCTTCAGCACAAGCTTTTGCTTGAGCAAAACTAAATAACAAGGTTAAATTACATTGAATCCCCTCTTGCTCAAGTTGTTTAGCCGCTTGAATACCTTCCCAAGTTGACGCCATTTTTATCAAAATACGTTCTTTACCAACACCGGCTTCTTGATACATAGCGATAAGTTGACGAGCCTTAACAATACTTGCTTCTTTATCAAAAGATAAACGTGCATCAACTTCAGTAGAAATACGACCGGGTACAATCGCTAAAATTTCTAAGCCAATTAATACTGATAATTTATCAGCCGCAAGACTGACTTCAATGGCCTTGTCTTTAGTCTGACTTTTTGCCCAATTAACAGCTTCTGTCAGTAAGTTTTGATAAGCAGGTATAGCAGCAGCTTTTAATAATAATGAAGGATTAGTCGTCGCATCCATTGGTGAAAATTTTGCTATGGCTTCAATATCCCCCGTATCAGCAACGACAGTTGTCATGGTTTTTAATTGTTCTAGTTGAGATAGTTGTGCTTGCATAATAATTCCTGTTAAAAAGTTTCTGTTTATTCGTTTGTTTATTCGTTTAAATTAATGAGGTAAATTAG
Source organism: Colwellia sp. BRX9-1 (assembly GCF_014077195.1). NCBI lineage: Bacteria > Pseudomonadati > Pseudomonadota > Gammaproteobacteria > Alteromonadales > Colwelliaceae > Colwellia > Colwellia sp. BRX9-1. The sequence goes on along the minus strand of NZ_JACGVM010000013.1, from coordinate 102,404 downwards.
ATAAAAATTCCCGCAATAGTTGCGCTCATCAGGTTAGCCATAGCCCCAGCGAGAACCGCTTTCATGCCAAGCTTAGCAATATCGGGGCGACGAGAAGGTGCCATGTTACCCATGCCGCCCAATAAAATAGCCACGGAAGATAAGTTAGCAAAACCACAAAGTGCAAAGGTGATAATGGCTTGGGTTCTGGCACTTAATTGATCAGCAACAGTAATAAAATCTAGATAGGCGACGAATTCATTGATGATAATTTTTTGACCAAGGAAACTCCCAGCCATGTTTGCTTCATGCCAAGGGATCCCAATAAGATAAGCGACCGGTTGAAAAATATAACCTAAAATCAGTTGTAAGCTTAGGTTTTGTAGGCCGAACCATTCTCCAAAGCCACCTAGCAAACCGTTTACCATCGCCAGTAGAGCAACAAATGCTAATAACATAGCACCAACATTTAGCGCGAGCATCATGCCATTAGATGCTCCGGTGGCGGCTGCATCAATAACATTAACGGCCTCTTTAACATCGCTTTTCATATCGTCTAAATTGTCGTTCGGCTGTTCAGTTTCAGGCACTAACATTTTTGCCATAAGCAAGCCGCCAGGGGCAGCCATAAAGCTAGCAGCGATGAGGTATTTTAAATCAATACCAATACCAGCGTAACCGGCGACTACCGAGCCTGCTACCGATGCTAAGCCACCCACCATTACCGCAAAAAGTTCAGAGCGGGTCATCTTAGGCAAAAAAGGTTTTATCACTAAAGGCGCTTCGGTTTGACCAACAAAAATATTTGCGGTCGCTGACATAGATTCAGCTTGACTGGTTTTAAGAAGTTTTTGCAAACCACCACCAATAAACTTAATTACCAACTCCATTACACCAATATAATAAAGCACGGCAATCAACGCCGAGAAAAAGACGATGACGGGTAAGACATGGAAAGCGAACATAAAGCCTAAGCTTTTTTCACCTATTTGTTCGCCAAATATAAAGCTAATACCGTCATTGGCATAGCCAATAACATTAGATACACCGCTAGCAACACTCAACAAGATATCTTTACCTGCGGGGATATATAACACAAAAGCACCCAGAGATATTTGTAACACTAGTGCACCAATAATCGTTCGCCAATTAATGTTCTTTCTATCTGACGAGGCGAAATAGGCAATAGCTAAAAGGACAAAAATCCCCAAAATGCTGCGTAGTATATTCGTATCCATGTTATTCCCTGTTATTTTGATTTTATTATTATTTTGATGACAATGGAGACTAAGACCAAATACAGCATTTTATTTATTTTGAGTATTGATATTAAAAACCTGACTATATAGTCAGGTTTTTAATCTAAACTAAGATTCTACTTAGGTCAATAGGATATTATCGAATAACCACCAATTACTCGGATACTACAACAGCAATAATTATCGATAATATTAATGATGATCCCACTAGCAATTTAGTTGATAAATTGAATCTATAGACAGGTCATAACAACGAGGTTAAAATTTTAATGTATTGCTGTTATTTACCAAAAAAAATTAATTTTTATAGTGCTATTGACGGCAATTAAGATAACTTAAATCACTATATCAACTACTTATGATTGTTAGTAAGACTGCTGCACTATCTGCGATAAGTCATACCTAGTTGGTCAAAGTTAGATTGCTAAAGGCTTTAGCACAGCCAACTCCAACAAATAAACACAGTAATATTAGCGTTTATGTTATGACACTTCTCAACCCCTCTTCATTGCTGTCTGTCTTAAGACTCGCTTTTCATGGTCAGATAAGAAAGCCATTTTTAACGCGTTATCTTGTAATGTACGACACTGCGCTTGACTAAGCCCCGCTTCAAGTGCCGCATGCTGATATTCATATTTTATGTCACACCCCTGCACAGCAGGATCGTCACTGTTGAGGCAAACAAGTAAACCTCTATCAAGAAATGTTTTAACGGGATGCTGACTGATATTTTTGACTGTCCCTGTTTGATAATTTGACGTTAAACATGATTCAATGGCGATATTATGCTGATACATATAATCCATTAATTTTTCATCACCCACAGCGTGAGTACCATGGCCAATGCGGGTTGCATGTAATTCATTGATAGCCTGATAGATACTCGATGCTCCATCCGCTTCACCGGCATGAATAGTCACCTGTAAGCCGGCTTTATTAACCAAAGCAAAGTGTTCAACAAAGAGTTGGCCTGGCTTGCCTAACTCATCTCCAGCCAAATCGACCGCGACAAGTTCATTTTTGTGTGCAAGTAAGGCATGTAACTCCTCAAAACAGGCATTAACACCAAAGGTACGACTTAAAATACCAATAAGGTTAATTTGGACAGGAAAATCTTTTTGCGCTAACTTTACGCCGTCGACCACTGCAGCAACCACGTCGGTGACATTGAGCTTATGTTCCATAGCCATATAATAAGGAGAGAATCTTAATTCAGCATAATCAAGCCCTTGCAAAAAAGCGTCTTCAACGTTTTCATAAGCGATACGTTTACATGCCTCTAAATTAGCTAACACGCTAACGCCATAATCAAGTTTTTGTAAAAAAGAGACTAAGTTACTTTCTTTACCTTGAATTTGTACATGCTGTAATAAATCAGTCAAATTATCTGCGGGTAATTCGATACCATGCTGTTGTCCTAATGCCAGAATTGTTTTTGCTCTTATATTGCCGTCTAAATGGCGGTGTAAATCAATAAAGGGAATATCTCTAAACATTCTACTATTCCTTAACATTTTATCTGTTTATACTCATGGACAAAGAAAACTTGACCATATGGTTAATTTATTTTACATTCTAAACATAACCTGACACAAGTGACAAGTTATGTTTGATTAATGACTTATTCACCTACTAATATAAGTACATGAAATTGTGATAAATATATGAAATTTAAAATACAATTACTGACTAAAATTAAACATAAAAAGACCTATAAACCGCTGAAAATTAATTTTATTCAGCTAGCTTTACCGCTTTTATTAGCTGTTTTTGTCACTCAAGCATCCGTTATTCAACCTGCAATAGACCAACAACCTCACATTAGAGTAGCAACATTTAATGTCAGCATGGACGCAACTAATTACCTACCTAACAATAAAATAGGGTCAGGTGTTGAACTTATCGCTGCTCTTAAAGACGATCGTCAACAAATTAAGAATATTGCTGAAATTATTCAACGTAACCGCCCTGATATTATTCTCCTTAATGAATTTGACTATATTGCCGACCCAAAACAAGGCGTTGAAATATTTTTAAAGCAATATTTAGGTAAATCACAACAGGGAATCGCCGCCATTGATTACCCTTATTATTATTTTGCACCGGTAAATACTGGTGTAAGCACACCTTTTGATTTGGACAATAACGGTAAAAAAACTAATAACCTTGGCGACGCTCAAGGTTATGGCCACTTCCCAGGTCATTTTGGTATGTTGGTGCTATCTAAATATCCAATTGTTGAGGATAATATTAGAACTTTCCAACATTTCCTTTGGAAAGATATGCCCAATGCCATAGTGCCAATCAATCCAAGTACGAAAGAACACTGGTATAACGAACAAGAATGGCAAATGCTGCGTTTATCGTCTAAATCGCACTGGGATATTCCGATTAATGTCCAAGGTAAACTTGTTCATATACTAGCAAGCCACCCTACACCACCGGTGTTCGACGGTGAAGAAGACCGTAATGGTGCTAGAAACCATGACGAAATACGCTTTTGGCAAGATTATATTACCCCCAACAAAGGCAATTATATTTACGATGACCAAGGTGGTAAAGGTGGCTTAACATTAGATAGCCGCTTTGTTATTTTGGGTGATCAAAACGCCTCTAAAGATGAAGGTGCTGCCCGTAAAGAAGGTATTAGTAACCTTTTAGCTAGTCCTTATATTAACAATGATATGACACCTGCTAGTGTCGCTGGGATAAAAAACAGTAACAGCCCTTTTGCTGCTAATCATACCGCTGGTTGGGGTATGCAAGCAGACTATGTTTTACCTTCTCGCCTTGGTATTAACCTACAAAATAATGGTGTTTTTTGGCCAAAGAAAGACAGCCCACTCTATCGCTTAATTGAAACCCGCTCCGCTTCATCTGATCATCGTTTGGTTTGGGCTGATTTAACTTTAACAGCCAAAGATAAGCAGGCTAAAAATATTATCATGGTTATTGGCGATGGAATGGGACCCGCTTATACCACGGGTTATCGTTATTATATGGATAATATAAATACGCCACGGGTAGAAACAACTATTTTTGATGAACTGCTAACAGGCATGGCCAGTACTTATCCGGTTAATAGCCAAGGTTACGTTACCGATTCTGCCGCAGCCGCTACTGCATTATCTACCGGTTATAAAACCTATAATGGTGCGATTGGCGTTGATGTAAATAAAAAACCATTATTAACGCTAATGGAGCGAGCAAAACAATTAGGCAAGAAAACGGGCTTAGTGGTTACCTCCCAAATCAACCATGCAACTCCTGCTGCTTATTTTTCTCACAATGAAAGTCGCAAAAATTATAATGAAATCGCTGACAGTTACTTTGACGAAAAAATTAACGGTCACTTTAAGGCTGATTTAATGCTCGGCGGTGGTAGCAAATATTTTATTCGCCCAGACAGAGACTTAGTCAGCGAATTCAAGCAGGCAGGTTTTCAATATATTGATGACTTATCAAAACTTACTTCGCTTAATAAACAACAATCGGTATTGGGTTTATTTGCTGAAGTCGGACTACCTTGGACACTTGACAATAAAAATGAAAACCATCTACTGGCAATGGCTAAAGCTGGTGTACGACATTTAGAAAATAATCAAGGTTATGTACTACTTGTTGAAGCAAGTCAAATAGACTGGGCGGGTCATAGTAATGATATTGCTGCTGCTATGGCTGAAATGCAAGATTTAGCCGAAACACTTACTTGGTTGAATAACTATGTAGAAAATCGTCATGACACCTTATTAGTTGCCACGGCAGATCATAGTACTGGTGGCTTAACCCTTGGTGCTAATGGCGATTATCGTTGGCAGCCTGAATTTTTAAAAAACCTATCCGTATCACCTAAAAGTATTGCAACAAAATTAGCGCATCAAAACACAGCTATTTCTGCTCAGCAATTAACAGACGCACTCGGCTTTATTATTACCGACCAAGAAGCTAATTTGTTTATTGGGTGCAGCGATGAAAAATCTATCTATGAGCAAATTAAATTATTAATTGATGCAAGAACTAATACCGGTTGGACTTCTAGTGGCCATACCGGTATTGACGTACAAGTCTTTGCCACCGGGAATGGTGCTAAAGCCTTAAACCGTCATCAAACTAATACCGACATAGCTAAGCAGCTATTTTTGGTGCTTGAAGGCAATTAACTAAGATTCACTAATGGTCATTAATGACTGAATAATACTAACGAAGAGACTCAATACCATTGAGCAAACAACCTAAAGGAAAATTATGAAAATACAAATGTTAACAGCGGTACTCGGCCTTAGCGTGCTTTCTAGTCATGCTAATGTTGTGATCACTGAATATATTGAAGGTGGAGGTAGTAATAAAGCCATTGAGATTTCTAATCTTGGCAGCGAAAATGTCGACTTAGCCGCGGAAGGTTATAAACTCGACCTTTATTCTAACGGTAAAACAGAAACAACTAACGGTATATCATTGCAAGGCGTATTAGTGCCAGGCTCGAGCATTGTTGTTTATAACAAGGATGCCACTGCCGAATTTAAATTTGATGCTCCTCAAGGCCTTGAAGATTCAAGTGCCACTTACTTTAATGGTGATGATGCCCTATTACTTTCAAACGCTAATGGCGTTGTTGACAGTTTTGGACAATTAGGAACAGACCCAGGCAGTAACTGGGGTGAAGGTGATTTTTCTACTAAAGATCATACTTTACGCCGCTTAACATCAGTCACTGAAGGTGATACTACCTCTGACGATGCTTTTGACCCCGCGACACAATGGGCAACCTTTCCAAAAGACACCTCAGACGGTTTAGGATGTTCTGGTATAGCAGCCTGTGATGGCAATCAACCCTTACCGACTGAAGGCGGCGCATCCACTGGCCAAGGCATTGTTATTATCACTGAGTATGTTGAAGGCGGTGGCAGTAATAAAGCCATTGAAATATCTAACTTAGGTACTGCAGATGTAGATTTAGCGGTAGATGGTTATAAACTAGAGCTTTATGCAAATGGCAAGACAGATTCACCAAATGAGCTATTATTGCAAGGTTTACTTGTACCTGGCTCTAGTATTGTTGTTTATAATCAGGCGGCAACTGAGCTATTTAAATTTGATGCTCCTCAAGGTATTGAAGACACAAGCGTAACTTACTTTAATGGTGATGATGCTATTTTACTTATTAACAATACCGGTATTGTTGATAGCTTTGGCCAATTTGGTGTTGACCCAGGTAGCAATTGGGGTACCGGTGATTTTTCAACAAAAGATCATACCTTACGTCGCCTAAACTCGGTTACCGAAGGTGATGCCACTGCTGATGATGCTTTTGACCCAGCAACACAATGGGCTACTTTTGCTAAAGATACTGCTGATGGTTTAGGCTGTAGTGGCGAAGTAACTTGTGATGGTTCACAAGCTTTACCTACTGCTGGAACGCCTACTGGTGATGGATCAACACCTGCTACAGGAATTTGTACAAACTGCCCTGATTTAGCAAAAATAGCTGACCGAACGACTTATGTCGAAGCCACTTATTATAGCCAAGCAAACGCTGCAGAAACCGCCGATTTACGTGCAGCAATCACAGCGGACATCAGTGTTAATCATAAACAGCTAACCTACTCAGAAGTATGGACCGCGCTAACCAGTACCGATGAAGATGCTACAAATGCTGATAACATAATTTTACTCTATTCTGGACGTTCAATTGCCAAAGCAGATAACGGTAGTGGTTCTGCTTCAAGTAACCAGGATTTTTGGAATCGAGAGCATACATGGGCTAAATCACATGGTTTTCCAGAGACTAACCAATTAGGTTATACCGATATTCATCATTTGCGCCCTACTGATATATCGATGAATAGTGACCGTGGTAATCGTGATTTTGATATTGGTGGTACCGCTAATACTGAAGCGCCTGAAAACAGAAGCACAGCAGATACTTGGGAACCAAGAGATGACGTTAAAGGTGATGTTGCCCGTATGATGTTTTATATGGATGTACGTTACGATGCAGGTACAGAAAGTACCATGCCTGATTTAATCTTAGTTGATACTGTTGGTACAGCAACGAGCAAATTGAGTGATGGTACTGGCAAACTAGGTAAATTGTGTACCTTGTTTGACTGGCATTCACAAGACCCCATAGATACCTTTGAAATAAACCGTAACCACACTATCTATGAGTTTCAAGGCAACCGTAATCCTTTTATCGATCACCCTGAATGGGTCGATAGTCTTTATGCTTCAGCTTGTGGTGCTGCTAGTGATGGTGGTGATGCTAATGCAGCACCAACCGTTTCAGCTGGTGATGAACAATCAGTTGCTTCAGCTGCTAACGTAACACTAACCGCAACGGCTGCAGATAGTGATGGCAGTATTGCTAGCTATGTTTGGACACAAACTAGCGGTAAAGTTGCTGATATTGCTGTTTATGACACAGCTACCATTACTTTTGTTGCACCGAAAGTTGGTAAAGATGAAAGCCTAATATTTAACGTGACTGTTACTGATGATCAAGGTAAAACAAGTTCAGCCGCTGTTACTATTAATGTCGCCGCTGAAGTAATAACAAAGGAAGACACCAGTGGTGGTACTTTTTACTTTTTACTTACAGGACTTGCTCTATTATCGTTAAGAAGACTTAATAAGTAGGTTACAACTCACCTTCTTGTTAGCAGAATGAGTTGCATTAATGATAAATTAATGCAACTCGCATCTCGCAACTGCCAGCAAAACCTCTCCAAGTAATAAAGTTCTTTACTGCTCTACCAAGCTTACTCATACTTAGATATAAAATAGTTTACTGCAGATAAGAAAACACTAAAACAAGGATTATGTAGATGATAAATAAAAGTTTGATGGCTGTTATGGTCATTACACTCGCACACTTGCCGATTAAATCAGCATTAGCACTTGGCCCTAATGGGCATCGTATGGTTGCCAAAATAGCAGAAGATAACTTAGAACCTTCGGCCAAAAAGGCGCTAATGCAGCTAACCGATGGTGCACCATTAGCTCAAATGGCTAATTGGCCTGATAACATACGTTCAGATAAAAAATGGGATTATGCTAAGCCTTGGCATTATATTTCTATTGATGATGACGAAGTATTTAAGGGGCTAAAAAGAAATGAAGATGGCGACATATTAAAAGCTTTAGCTGATTTTGAAAAAAAACTTCGCGATAAAAAAATCACCAAAGAAGAGAAATGGCAAGCACTAGCTTTCTATATTCACTTTGTTGGCGATATTCACCAACCGCTTCATGTTGGACGCAGAGATGACCTTGGCGGTAATAAAATAACCGTAAAATGGTTTGGAAAACCAACAAAACTTCATGCTGTGTGGGATTCGTCAATAATTGAGCATCAAAAGCTTTCTTATACCGAATATGCTAACTTTTTAAATAATCAAACGCCTGACACCATTAACCTATGGCAAGATACCGTTTATCTTGATTGGGCTAAAGAATCTAAATCGAACAGAGAAACAGTCTATGACTTCCCTGAAGATAAAGAATTAAGTTACCAGTATGCGTATAAAAACACTCCGATATTAAATGAGCAAATAGCCAAAGCAGGCTTCCGTCTTGCTGGAATGTTAAACGATATTTTTAAAGAATAAATAATCGTTATTCACATAAAAGCCCAGTTAATACCTGGGCTCTTTCAGTTCAGTAAAACGCCTCAACTAAATGAGTAAAATCATTATTTAGGCTATATTACCCTTGTTTATTCATGGTTTTATCTCAAAATTCTTAATTTATTCAATCGCTACTATTTTGTTGGCGCATACGATTTTACTTCATTAGATATTTAATTGTCGTCTGCACGAACTGCTGTAAATTTATTGGAATAATAACAAAGAGCGCTATCCCTTGATCAAAGTCAGGGTTGAGCTGACAATAATATTGAATTTCTGCTTTGTCGCTACAGCGCAACATTTCCAACTCCTGCTCGCTATAATTACTGCTTCGATTGACTGAAACTAAACAACGCAACTGATTTTCATTACTGTTTTTTCCGTTTGGATTAAAACGCGTAAACAATTCCTTGGGTGCAGATTGCCCAAAATGTGGCCAAACAATGGCGGTATTCTTGGCAATTGCTCGATACATAGCAGGGCTGAGCATAGTATCGGCATAATAGTGTTTGCGCCAGGGTCTTTGCAACCAGCTTTCAAAGCTCTCTTTAATTGAAAATAAAAAAGTATTACTCCCCTTTCGATATTGTGGAAGAAATGCAGCAGAAGCCTTAATTACCGTATAATTTGCACTGTCTGTGAAGGTGAGTAAGCAATAGCCTACGATTTGCTCATTATTGAAGTAAAGACGCAGTTTCCTCTGGTTGGGCTCAGGGCTATCAAAATATTTTAGCAGATAATCTTCTGCATCTATATCAGCAAAACTAACTTTGATAATTTCGCTAAGTGCGTTTCTTTGCCAAGCTGACAACCATTGTTTAGACTGTATCAAGTCTAAGGAGCTGAGTTCACTAATAACAAATCTCTCCAATAATGTAAGTTAGGGTGCTAGATTAATTTGAAAAGCTTATGGGTGCAAGCCATCAAATAAGCTACTGGGACGATTAGAAACGTTATTTATAGAGTATTTTTAAGGGCTAGTCGGAGTATTTTGTAAGGTAGGCGCTAAAAACGGAAAATAAGGGGGGTGCGATATCCAACCGTTATTTTCCGTTTAATTAACTTATTATGATTCTTTAGTCGCTCTTAACATCCACGCTGTTTTCTCGTGTATACGCATACGATCAGACACTAACGAAGCGGTTGACTCATCATCAGCAGCTTGTGCAATTTTTAAAACTTCACGCGATGTTTTAATGACTTGTTCGTGCCCTTTGGTAAGTAACTCAACCATCTGTGCAGAACTTGGTACACCGTCAACCTCTTTAATAGAGCTTAATTTTGAAAACTCTTTATAGGTTCCTGGTGCAGGTACATCTAGGGTTCTAATACGTTCAGCGATGTCATCAACAGCAATTGCTAATTCGGTATAATGTTCTTCAAACATCAAATGTAACTCACGAAATTGTAAACCGGTTACATTCCAATGAAAATTATGTGTTTGCAAATATAGCGTATAAGAGTCGGCTAAAAGTCGTTTTAAACCGTCTGATATTTCCGTTCTATTTTCTTTATTTATGCCAATATCTATATCAGTCATGTAATTCCCTAATTTTTAGAATTTGATAAATGTATAACGCCTATCGAACGAACGATAAATTGTTGACTAAAATTGAAAACTTCAAACGCCAGTCAACTGTTTGCGTTTGTTTGAGCAATTTAGATAATTACTCTGCTTTGATTTCTAAAGCAATTCATATCATAACACAAATCACCCTTGCCTATAAACCAAGTGTTTTATTGCATCTTAAACCCGTGCTATAGGCGCAGTAATTTGTGTTGTTGCACTATCTTTTGCTTTTTTGGCGGCACTAAACAGATTCTCTTCAAATACCATGTCTAATCCTACCGCTTTTTCATTACCTTTAAGTGGCTCTATCTATATAGGTAATTGCCCAATATTCATCTCCATTATTTTGAGAGTTAGGATTAAAATTAGCTCTATACATTCGTTGTTGTTCGATAAAATAATTAACTTTATTTTGGTACATAATAAATGACGCCAATACCATTAATACCTGGGTAGGTATCTGCAAGGTTAGGCCTTTTAGAAAATATTTTCTAATGATCTGCCTGTATTTTTTGTACAAAAGCCTGAATGTCCGCAGTACCTGACTTTAAGACTACCTCGTAGTGAAAAATTTGTTTAGCTAGCTTTTGAATCATTGCATATATTTTTGAGTTCCTTTTACAAAAAAATCTAATGTTTGAAGGTAAGTAATTTCAATATCATGCTGAGGTTTAGGGCGAGAATAGTAGCAACCTTGTACCCGTCCAATATTAAGTTGTTTGCAGGGCTGTCCCTGTTGCTCAGTTTCGACTCCTTCGTCAATAATGTTAAAACCTAATATACTCACCATAGATACAAGCCCTTTGTTCAGTGTAATATCAATAGGCATTAAATTTTGTCAATTTTTACCATTGGAATATTCAAGTTCCAAATGAATCTAGAATATTAAATCTAGGTAGACCTCCCCTTTTATGAGTTAGAGCTAACCGCCTATTTTTGCCACACAGTGAAAGTTAACAAATATAAAAAAGCAGATATTATAGATTACTATATAACGGACTGAGTTCAGAAACCTGATACATCCTACCCACGAATAAATTCATGAATATCTAATTATATTAAGAATTAAAAGAGTTACTCTACTTTTGCATATTTTCTTATAACTCCTATATTTAGGAGTGTAAAATCTAAATTTAACAAAACGGTGATTCGCGAACATTAATCAACTACACTTTATTTATCTAATTTTAATGCTGAAATTTTTTCGATGTTTAGGTATATTGAAAAAAATTATTCATGGGTATTATTAGCTGCCTTGGTTGCATCTACATTACAAGGACTACTTGTGGCGTATCGGAAAATGTATAAGCTAAAAAAACTGCTGGTCAATTTTGTACTTTTATCAATTTTTGCTCTTTCACTACGAGCATTTGCTTCGATGGAAGAAATCCAACCTTTTGTCTCACTACACAAGAGTCAACTAGGTCGGCTACTATTAAAAGCGGAAAGTAAATATGCGATAAACCCAAAAAAAACATTAGAGCAATTAGAGCTATTAAAAGCATCAGAAACTTGGGAAAATACTCCCATTATAAATGCTAAATATTATATTTTAAAAATCCAAATTCAGAGGGCGATGTCTTCCCCTCAAGAAGAAAATATCGCCGTTGAAGAACTAACTAAATATGCAGAGGAAAAAAATATAGATTGGCTGATGTTAGAAGCAAATTATCAAAAAGCTAATATTGACTTAAGCCGAGATGGAAACACCAATTCTGTTTATAATATTATTGAGAATACACTACAAGCCGCAATAAATATAAATTTCAACCACTTAGTTGGTAGGCTCTATAACTTACGAGCGATTTATAAACAAAGCAGCGGTGATAACAGCGGTGCATTAAAAGATTATTATTTGGCGTTCGATGCTTTAACTCAATACCCTAACGAAGACTGGACGGTAAAAATCTACTCCAATATGTCTATTATCTATTTGGAAATTGAAGACTTTACTAAAGGTTTGCAAATTAATGAGTTAGCTTTTCAGTTATATGATGACCAAAAAATAGATAATATACAGCTGAAAACTTCTCTACTGATAATGAAGGCACTCTTCTTGAGAAATATTGGCAAAATCGACGAAGCAACTAGCACACTTTATCTTGCCAAAGAGAGTGCAATAAAGTCCGGATCAATTAATTTGATTTTAAACGTAAAAAATAACCTTTCAGGTGTATTATTACAGACCAAAAATATTAACGAAGCAAAAAAAGAAGTTCAAGAATGTATCGATGATTCTATTAAATACGGTGTAACTTCGGTTTTACATCATTGTCGTTCTAACTTAGGGCATATTGAAATAGAGTTAGGGCATTATTCTAGTGCCATTGAGTTACTGATTGATGCTAAAGACAGTTTTGAAAAACAAAACAATATTAAAGCCATGATTCAACAACAACTAAGCTTAAGTATCGCTTATGAACGTTCAGGTGACTATCAAAAGGCATTAATTCAACTCAGAAGTTATTATGAAAAACATGTTGAATTAATGTTTAATGAACGTGTAAAAGAAGTCGCTGAGATTAATGAAAGCTACGAAGCTAAGTTAAAAGATAAACAAATAACCTTGCTACAAATTAATAACGATTTACAATCATCTAAGTTAAGTGAAAGAACGCTTTCTAATAAACTATTAATTCTAGTGTCAATTTTTAGCGTTATTGTTTTATTCGTCTTAGTTAGTCGTTATTTTTCAATCTGGAAATATAAAAACAAACTAGAAAAATCAAATACTAAACTACTAGAGAGTAGCTTAATCGATCCGTTAACCAAATTGGGTAATAGGCGTGCACTTACTGAATATATAAAAGTATTTGATGCTAAATCTAGCAAAGAAGAAACAGATTACTGCATTGTTATCATCGATATAGATCACTTTAAACAAGTCAACGACACATATGGGCATGGTGTCGGGGATGAAGTACTCGTTATAATTGCTAAGTTATTAAGCACTAAAATTAGAGAAAGCGATATTTTAGTACGTTGGGGTGGAGAAGAGTTCGTTTTAGTTATAGAAAAGAAGCAGCAAGTTAATGAACTTTCGATGGTTAATAGAATAATTCAAACAATATCCAATGAAACAATTAAAACTACCATGGGCGATTTGAATATTACTATATCTGCTGGTGCAACGACTGTTTCAACATGCAATATAAATAGTAATGAATGGCCTGAAATACTTGATAGGGTAGACTCTGCGCTTTACAAAGCAAAAAAGAATGGAAGAAACCAAGCTGTTATGGTTTAAAATATCAGTTATTATAAAGCTAATTTTTTAGTTTCATAAATTTTTTTACTGAAAGTTAACTCGACTCAGGCTCTGTTTCCAACGTCTGTAGTATCATAACCACTGATAGAGTCACTGCATCTTAAAAATCATGTCAGATCTTAAGATTGAAATTTTGCTAACTTAAATTTAACGCACTGAAAAAATCAAGGACTCTATGGCGTTATTTGCTCCAAACCGCCTTAAATCTAATAAAAGTTTACTACACAAAAATGTGAATTAAATGTCTGTTTTCGATAATTTCAATTAAGATTAAATATTAATTTTTCAAATTTACGGTTATAAAAGTCCTTTACAGGCAAGGGATTCATCACCGATTTTAGTAAAAATATAGAGTAAGGTTTAAAGCGTTCATAACAACAATAATTTATCCTCGTTATTTAAGCTGTTTTTGCTGATACATCATGCGGTCAGCGTGACCAATTAAATCATCTAGTGATTCGCCATGTGTTTTCCAGACAGCGAGACCATAAGAAATTGAAGTAGGTGTGTTTTTCGCCAAACTATACTCATCAACCCCTTTCGCTAGTCGTTCAGAAAGTTTGGTCACATGATTTTCAGAAAATATATTAGTCAAGACAATGATAAATTCGTCACCCCCCCATCGTGCCAAAATGTCTTCTGTCCTCAGTTCTTTTAACAGCCCTTTCGCCGTATTTTTTATCACCATATCGCCATATTGATGACCGTTAACATCATTCAATAATTTTAATTTATCGATGTCAGCAATCATAACCGCATAGAGAAATTTATGATTAAGACATTGATGAGTTACCCTATTGAATGCCTCATAGAAGCCAAACCTATTTAGGGTATCTGTAAGTTGGTCTAATTGAGCTTGCTCCTTATAAAGTGCCATATTTTCAGTTTCGCGGTCTTTATCTTCAAAAAACATAATCACACCATTACTTTTATCATTACACCTAATATTGGTAAAAGATGTTTTACAGGTTTTGTGGCCTTTAATGTTAGTTCTAATCGCTATTTCTCTGATGTATCGTCTTTGATTATTTGTCATAACATCTGACAATATTAATTGCAGCTCATTAGACATTAACTCATTGATTAACATTGATACCTGCTTAAGGGTTTTAAGTTCGGCGGCGTTAGGAGTAAACCATAGTGAAAATTGAATGTTCACATGGAGCAACTTACCATCAACATCAAATATTGCTACGGGTATCGGCATCACATCTAGAAAACTTCTAGACAACGAAATTGGTTTATTCACTCGATGACTTAAATTAAACAAGTGGTCACCAACCTTCTCAATATCAGTAAAATCATAAATATTAATCCTTTTATAAAGGTATCGACCTGAAGATTATTAATTGAAAATCTGCAGGAATAAAGCCTGTCCATTTTGTTATCTCGCTCGTAACTCTAATGGCGACTTAACCACTAATTTTTAGTTATTTAGTTTGTTGGAAGTTTTTCAATTAATAATGCTTTTGTCTGAGAGTATGGTGATCTTAAATAACGAAATTTCAAAATCACTAAGATACTTTGTTAATAAACGATGAACTTGCCTTTAACTCTGGCCACTTATTTCTTATAAGTAAAATATCCGGTAACACCGCATTGAAAAGTTTAATAAGATCGGGATCAAAATGACTTCCCGACACTGAATTCATATGAGCAATAGCCTTATCAACTGGCCATGCTGCTTTATATGACCGCTCAGATGTTAGGGCATCAAAGACATCAGCAATAGCAACGATTCGCCCAACCAACGGAATTTCTTGCCCTTTAAGATGATTAGGATAACCAGAGCCATCCCATTTTTCATGGTGAGTTAAAGCAATACTAAGCGCCATACTTAGTAGTGGAGAGTCATTTTCGCCGATGATGTCGGCACCAATATTGGCATGGGTTTTCATAATAGCCCACTCCTTGGCATCTAATTTCCCCGGCTTTAATAAAATATGATCGGGTATACCAATTTTGCCGATATCATGCATTGGGGCAGCATTAAGAAGTGTTTCTTGAGAAAACTCATCTAAACCAGCAGCCCTAGCAATTAGTTTTGAGTAGTGGCTCATGCGAATAACATGTAATCCAGTTTCATTATCTTTATATTCGGCGGCTCGTCCTAACCGCTGGATAATTTGCATTCTGCTTTCTTTTAGCTCATTTACCCCAACCAAAGACAAATGGGTTTTCACTCTGACGCGTACTATTTCTGGGCATATCGGTTTAGTAATATAATCGACGCCCCCTGCTTC
Organism: Colwellia sp. BRX9-1; assembly: GCF_014077195.1. Classification (NCBI taxonomy): domain Bacteria; kingdom Pseudomonadati; phylum Pseudomonadota; class Gammaproteobacteria; order Alteromonadales; family Colwelliaceae; genus Colwellia; species Colwellia sp. BRX9-1. The sequence continues at coordinate 86,460 of NZ_JACGVM010000013.1, read as the reverse complement.
AAATCCCTGACATTCATTTTCCATATTAGACATTGCCGAAACAAATATAATAGGAATATGAGCGGTACTTTTAATCTTTTTTAATGTTCGACAGACTTCATAACCGTCCATTTCTGGCATCATGATGTCGAGTAAAATTAAATCAGGCTGCTGCTCTATTGCAATTTCAATGGCACGCTGGCCATTTTTAGCAAACACCAATTGATAATTTCCCACTAGCACTTGATTAATGACCTGTAGGTTATTAGGTTCATCATCAACCACCAAAATTTTCGCTTTAGCATTATAAGTTAACTGCATTTGCTGACTCCTTGCTCGGTAGTAATTCAATATCGATTAACGCTATGACTCCTCGTTCAAAATAAAAGTCGGCAATAGCACATCGTAACTTGTTGGTCAGCTCATCAGGATTGTTTAAATGAGGCAATTGCTGAATTAATTTTTTTTAAAATCAGGTCAAATAGCTGAAAGTTCTTGAATAATTCACGTAGAATTTTAATTTGTTCAATAGCTTCGAGCTTGCTCATAACCGGGTAAAGTTGACGGCTATTAGTTGGTTGAACTAATCCGTTGATTAACGCCAAACTGCGGGTAAAGGTATGTGTTAAAATAGTCAGGTGATGTTGTGCTGCTTCGATATTTTTACACTTAAAGTCATCATTCATAATGGGCATTTGAAAATCCATCAAGACAATATCAAAGGTTTTACTTGGAAATATTTCCACTGCTTTTAGCCCATTAACCACCCAAGTAATCTTATGCCCATCGACTCGAATCAATATGCTACCTCAACACCTGAAACATAACCTAGTGCATCTGCGATGGTAGTCACGCCAAGGTAATCTATTTCATTATGAGTAAGCAGATACACAGCGGCAGCGACTTTATGTAAAGTCTGCTTTTTTTTTGATAGTGAGGTTATTTTAAGATTGAATAGTTCGGTAAGACTAATACCCGTAATATCGATGCTAGTATTGTTTGCATTAGCCAGTGCACTAGCACTAAATAATAGTGTAAGCACTTGTGCGGTATGTAATATTCTCATGATTATATTCCTTTATATTACTTATCCTTGTCGCAAAAATTTATTATCCAAAACTATAATAAAATCATAGGATACGACTGGATGTGCTCAAGTAGCTTTTAATACCTGAATTAAATATATTTGCCTTAACGACCACAACGACGATGATCAATAAATTTGTCTTCAATTAAACGATTCACTAAACTCGCTTTTATTTAGCTAACTATAAGCGTTTATTTAGAATAATCCTTAACCAGTAACGACATTATCTAGACAACTAAAGACACCTCACTAAGTGGCTAACTTATAATTATTATCTTTATAACAACTAAGCTACATAAGTATGGGGTCAGCTGTTTTCAATATAGCTTTTTAGATCATTAATAAAGATTACCAGGTAATAATAACGCCTTAATATCGCGAGTTAACCCAGTAAAACAAGTTAAAATTATTGATGTTAATAAAAGTTGAATACGGTGGGTAGATTTAATGAGAAAATTGTAATTTCATTGGCTATTCAACAACTACAAAACTTTTATGAGCAAGTGTTCAGTGTTTAAAGTGTCTAGTACCATAATGAAAACAGTTACGTTAAATTAATACCAACTGACAGGGAGTTACATAGCCAACTATTGAGTTACCAAGATGTACATTATTTACTGATAATCTGATGGCGAAACACCTGTCCATTTCTTAAATGCCCTAGAAAAACTTGATGGCGAATTAAAACCCAGCCGATAAGAAATTTGAATTAAATTCAGCTTATTTTGCTTTAAGAGTATTTGCGCATGATTGATTTTTTTTGTTTTCAATAAAGTACTAAAGTCAGTATTAAAGCGTTTTAAACGGCGTTGCAAGGTCTTGACACTAATGTTCATCTGCTCAGCTACAAAAACGATATTTAGATTATTTGAAGCAATATTTTCTGTCATTAAATTCTCAATATCAGAGAGTAATTGAATATAAGTTTTAGACAATTTATTATCTACGAAGGGCTCTAAACCAATCGAGTGCGTTGAAAATAAATTTTTGGTCGCAAGAACATTTTTCTTAAAAACAATGACATATTTCCCGCTATCGGTGTACGTAACCGGATAGTCAAATGTTTTTTCAAAGCTGTTTCTTTGACTTTTTAAATCAAGCGTTATCTTTGAAATAATATCTAAGTGGGCAGGAAATATTTGATTAATTATTTTATAAACCAGACAAAATCCAATTTCTAGTGTCGTTCTATGGACATTAACCAGCTCTGCCCGCGATGAAACAACTAATAAGTTGCAATCGCCCTTAACGACTAAAGTGACCTCAATCAATTTATTCATTTGCTCACTAGCAAAAATAATTTTTTCTAATAAATCACCTAGCGATTTAGCATCTGCTACGATGACACCCGTATGACGTAAGAAATGCAGTTGAAAAATAGCAGCCACTGCAGCAGGTAAGGCATCTAAGCCTGAATATACTGCAATATTATCATATAGCTTAAGCACAACGTCCCGTTGAATAGAATCTAACTCACGTAAAGAAGCGACGTTAATACCTACTGACGATAATAATTTGTTTGCTGGTAAATTTTGTTGTTGCAACGCCATATAAATAAGACGTATCCAGCTACCGTCAACGAACTGCTTTATATCGTAGCTATTTTGCTCTGGGTGGATAATTGCATAATTTAGTTTTTTAACCACGTCCATGGGCTTCCAAAATAGATTTATCTTACATAATTGACAATGAGTATTAGATAAAACTACTTACTGCAGTAAAGGTCCTACTTAAGACATTAATCATATGTTTTTTAACAATTTTAGTCTTAACCCACGAAGTCTTTATCTTCACCGTTAAGGACATTTTTAATTGCAGAATATTATTATGCTCAGACAGTATCTAAATCCAATTTCATCTTCAATCAGGGAAACCCCCTACAAAATGTTGTTTTATTGTGGTAAATATTGCTGAATTTTAAAGTGGCGACGTAAGTATCGATGAGTTTTATTATCTACTGTGCTATTATTTTCAAAAAGTTCAGGTAATTGCTTGGGGGTGTTAACTTAAACACGCTTAGCCCATTTTCATTAACTGCTGTCTGTACTATGGCTACTTCACCTTCTCATTTAAGTGTTATCGACATGGATCTATTTTCATCTTTATTTGAACAGCCGATTAATCTTTTGCCATATGATGGTGATGTCGATTATTTTGGTGAAATTATCTCTTTAGACGATAGCGACTATTACTTTAATCGCTTACTTAACGGTATTGATTGGCGTTGTGACCAAGCAGTTATATTTGGCAAAACTATTGAAACAAAAAGAAAAGTGGCTTGGCATGCTGCTGAATGTTTTAGCTATACCTACTCAAATATTACTAAAACAGCGTTGCCTTTTACCGATGATTTGCTTTCATTAAAAGCACTTGTCGAGCGCCATAGTGGTGAAACTTATAATTCATGCTTACTTAACCTTTATCACAGTGGAGAAGAAGGCATGGCTTGGCACAGCGATGGTGAAAAAGATTTAAAGGACCAAGGTGCGATTGCATCGTTAAGTTTTGGTGCTGAAAGAAAGTTTGCTTTTAAGCACAAGATATCAAAAGAAGTCATTACCTTACCCCTTAAAGCGGGCAGTTTGTTAGTCATGAAAGGGCCAACACAACAGCATTGGCTACATCGTTTACCACCAACTAAACTCATTAAAGACGCAAGGATAAACCTTACGTTTAGAACGATTGTTAACACATAACGTATTATCGTTAACAAGAGTAATTTTCGTCACTTTATATAAGCAAGGTGATGAATATGCCGCCATTAACCGTCAAACTATGCTTTATTGTCAACTTCCTTAGGCCCTAGTCAACCGCTAATCAACGGGCTTACTCGACACTATCTGTTGACAATGCCTTATATAAGATTAAAAAAATATCAATATGCCCTATTCATTTTCATAAGTTTTTCGATAGATTTTAGTCAGTTTTTTAAGTCGTAGTTGGTCAAAAATCAGTGAAAATAATGGTGATGAGTTTAATTTTGGGGCTTTACCTTTGCCAATACGTTGTAACTGACGTTTGGTAATAGCCATAGTTGCAAGTGCGGCTAAAGTTTTATCTTGCCATTTTACTTGAGGTAAAATGGCTACCGCGTCTGGTGACGTTTTCCAGCGTTGAGGAAGATTTGGACTAAAGGCCAGCGCTCTGCCAATGCCGACCATATCTACGCCTTCATCTACTACTTTTTGTGCAATCGCTAAACGGACAATCCCTCCTGTTGTCATAATTGGCATAGGAGCTTGTTTGGCAATTTCTTTCGCAAACTCAAGAAAATAAGCTTCTCTATTTAGGGGCTGTCCATCAGCTGTATTACCCTGCATTGCTGGACTTTCATAGCTACCACCTGACAATTCAACTAAATCTACGTTTAAATGGCCAAGTTCTTTTACCACAACTAAGGCATCTTGTGCATCGAAACCACCACGTTGGAAATCTGCGGAGTTTAACTTAACCGCTATCGCTATATTTTCAGGTATAACTAGCTTGACCGCTTTAACAATTTCAAAAAGGAGACGAGCACGGTTTTCAAGGCTGCCACCCCAGTTATCATTTCTCTTATTGGTCAGCGGCGACAAAAATTGTGATAACAAGTAGCCATGGGCTGCGTGGATCTCGATACCATGAAACCCAGCTTCAACAGCACGTGATGCTGTGATAACAAATCGCTGAATTAACGCTTGAATTTCAAGCTCGGTCATCGGACTTGGTTTACTAAATAACTGACTATGCTTCCCCATATCCAATGCAATATCTGAGGGAGAAAACACTTGCCCTCCCATAGCAGCATAGACTTGTCGGCCAGGATGATTTATTTGCATCCATATTTTTGTGCCATTTTTGCTTGCTATTTCAGCCCACTTTTTAAAGGGCTCTAAGGGTGTATTTGCCTCTAAAGCAATACCTCCTGGGCCGGTCATTGCGCGGTGATCTACCATAACATTACCCGTAATAAGCAGGCCAGTACCTCCCGCAGCCCATGTTTTATATAGTTGAAAAATATCATCGCCGGGTAAATGGCCTTCAACAGCCATATTTTCTTCCATGGCGGCTTTTGCTAAACGATTTGGCAAAATTGCGCCATTAGGAAGAGTTATCGGTGTAAATACAGAGTGACTCAAGTAGAACTCCTGTTAATAAGTTTAACGAGCTGGATTTTGTACAAGTATAAGCTTAAAGTTAACTTTAATGTCAACAGTTTACATACGCATAAAGTAGGTACCGATGAAAATCAGCGAGTTAGCAAAAATAAGTGGTATAACAGCCTCTACTATACGGTTTTATGAAGCCAAAGGATTACTCCCTAAAATACAAAGAAATATAAATGGTTATCGACATTATTCGCAAGATAGTGTGCAGCGTTTAGCAACGATTGAATGTGCGAAGCGGCTAGGTTTTAGATTGGCAGATATCTTAAATGTTTTAGCAGATAGTGGCGTAACTGAAGGACTTGATCACAACAAAATAGTCGAACAACTTGATATACGCTTGCTTGAGGCAGAGAGTTTAATTAAGGGACTATTAGCACAACGAGACGAAATAGTATTATTTAAACAACGCTTACAAGAGAGCTGGCAACAAGGTAAATGCTTAGCGGTGGACGAAATACTTTCAGCAGATAAAAGGTAAAACAGGGATAAAAAACTGATGAATCAGCTTGTTAGGCTCTCATTATTAAAGGTCGCTAAAGTCAACCAAAGGTAGATTTTCAAAGCCCGGTCTGGCAAAAAAGTAACCTTGCATTAGTTCAATACCAAAATCACGTAAACAGCGGTATTCTTCTTTAGTCTCTATTCCCTCAGCAAGCGGAGTAATGTTTAGGTCATTAAAAATATTTAAACAATTTTTTACTATTGACTGACGAACTTTATCTTCATTAATGTTACGGATTAACCCCATATCAATTTTTACGATGTTAGTTTGAAAATCAGCTAATAAACCCAAGCCAGCATACCCTGCGCCAAAGTCATCTATTGCAGTTTTAAAGCCTATTTTCTTATAAGACTCAACAATATTCTTAATAAAAGCGGTGTCATCAATTTTTTCAACTTCGGTAAATTCAAACATTATTTTTTCAATGGGAAAGCTATACTTCTTGGCTGCCTCCAATGTTGTGCGAATGCAACGCTCAGGTTTATATATAGCGTTGGGGAGAAAATTTATGCTGAGCATAGATTGAAGTTTTAACTTGGAGGCAAGAGCTATCGCTTTAACTCGGCAAAGCTGATCAACCTTCATACTCGATTGTAGCCGTATATCAGTAATTAACACTCAATAATTTATATTAATGACCTTAAATATGATCACCTGAACAACAGATAGGCTGTTTGTTGAGCAATGATGCTGATTCTCTATCTAGATATTGTTTAACGAAGGATGAAATATTGTCTTGTCGCACCGGTAATTAGTGTGGTCGACACGAATAACGCGCCAACCTGAGTAAAACCGATCACTAAAGGTAAAAACTGTAAAATTAATTTTAGCTATTACATATCTTATTGTAAGCACTAATCGCAATTAATCTCAGCTAATTCACCTTGTATATAAGTGGCTTTAACCGCACGGTCATCCCCTAATATAGTGAAAGAAAAAAGTTTCTCTGCCAATGATTGGCACTGCTCTAACCGTAATTTCATTAATGGTGTTGCATGATAATCTAAGACTATAAAGTCAGCCTCACAACCCACTTGAAAATTACCTACTGTACCTTCTAAGTCTAGCGCCCTTGCGCCACCTAAAGTTGCCAAATAGAAAGATTGTAATGAATCTAATTTTTTGCCTCTTAACTGCTGCGTTTTATAGGCATCTTTTAAGGTCTCTAATAGTGAAAAACTGGTTCCTGCGCCTATATCTGTACCTAGACCCACTTTAATATTGTGTTGCTGGGCAACATCAAGTTTAAACAGACCACTCCCTAAAAACAGATTTGAACTTGGACAAAATGACAAGGCTGAATTAGATTGAGATAAGTCGCTATATTCAGCATCACATAAATGTATACCATGAGCAAAAACACTACGACTGCCAAGTAATTGATGCTTTTTATAAACATCTAAATAGTTTTCGCAATCGGGATTAAGCGATTTAACCCATTCAATTTCTTTTAAATTTTCAGACAAATGGGTTTGCATATAAACACCTGGGTGCTCTTTTAATAGTTGTCCAGCCAAGCTTAACTGTTCATCACTACTGGTTGGCGCAAACCTTGGGGTGATAGCATATTGCAAACGCCCTTTACCATGCCAATCTTTGATAAGTTGCTTAGACTGCTGATAACTACTTTGCGCGGTATCGAGTAAATAGTCAGGAGCATTCCTATCCATCATCACTTTGCCAGCAATCATGCGGAGATTTTTGGCTAAAGCCACTTCAAAAAAGGCATTAACTGATTCAGCATGGACAGTGCCAAAAACTAATGCGGTTGTTGTGCCGTTAGCAAGCAATTGATTGAGGAAAAATTCACTGATTTTACTGGCGTATGCTTTATCAGCAAACTTTTTTTCGGTCGGAAAGGTATAATCTTCTAACCATTGTAATAATTGTTCACCATAACTTCCTATCATCTCAGTTTGAGGATAATGGATATGAGTATCAATAAAGCCTGGGACAATCAGGCCGTTTTCAATATGTTGGACCTCTAGGGAATGTTCTAAATCAGCTAACATAGCTTTAGCTGTGCCCAACTGTTTAACCTTGCCATTTTCTATCAGCAAAATACCATCTTCAAAATACTGGTAGCTGCTCTGCTCTGCTTGCTCTTTATCTTGGCAAGGCGTCGAGGCTGGGTCTTCGACAAAATGTAAAATCTCACCGCGAAATGCTTTTACTGACATCGACTTAATCGCTCCGGTTATCTAAATTGAAATGTATGGTAATTTTATTTTCTAAAGCGATTTCATCGCAGTTTTTGCCGACACCTTTTCGGTCAACAACTAAAAAATCAGCGGTGTCACTCAAAGCTAAACTATAATGATGCCAAGTACCTTTGTGGTAATTAACACCTTGGTTTCCTGTAGCAAGAAATACGGCTAATTTAGTCACATCAAATTCGCCTGCAGGTCCAACAACCACCAGATAAGCGTTAGCAGACAAAGGATAAAAAGCCTGGCTTGATAAAGGATGACGTTCCATACAGTCAATGGTTATTTGACCTATACCGGCGTTGATCTGACAGCATTCTTTAGGTGACGAGCGAAAAACACTGATAATACCTTGCCCTGCTTCCTCACTAACATCTAGCGACGCTAATGCATGATATCTTTGTGTAAGCCCATAATTTATTGATATTTTTTCTACTTGATCATTGACTTCAATCACATCACCAAAAGCTTGAAACGCTTTTTGGCTTAGTGGTTTAGCATGTAAAATCATCTTAGCTGCCACGGTAAGTTGAGTAACCAAAAGCGGTCAGTAATAATGGAATATGATAGTGTTCACCATCACCACTGATATCAAAAACAATATCAACATAGGGATAAAAAGCTTGCTCATTCAGCGCGTTAAAATAATCACTGATCGCAAAATGAACGCGATAACTCCCCGCAGGCAATATTCGCTCTTTATCAAGTAAGGCCGGCACTCGCCCATCACTGTTTGTTTGGCCTTGTGCCAAAAGTGACCACTGTGCTTGGATACTATTGTCACCATCATTTGAACCCTTAAGTTCAAAGAGAGAAATAGTAATACCAGCAGCGGGTTTACCGCGACTAGTGTCTAATATATGTGAAGTTATTTGACTCATAAACTTAGGTCTCTTTTACGTTTGAAGCAGTAGTGGTAGTTTCAGCAATCATTTTTTCGATTCTTAACTGAAATATTTTTCGTTGTTCTTCTGCTGCATTAATGATTTCTTCCGCGCGATTATTCGCGTAACGTTTTACCAATATATCTAACATCTGCGTGGCTGTTTTACCTGTGGCACAAACAATAAAAATGAAACCAAATTTTTCTTGATAGTCATCATTTAATTGCTTTAACTCACTTAATGCTTGTTCTGTCGCTGTGTTAACACCCGATTGTTCTCCCGCAGCAATCTTCTCTGTCGAGCGGTATTTTTCTCTTAGGCTAGACACATCGCCAATTTTAGGGTGCCCTTCAAAAGCCTGCAAATAATCGGCTTCTGTAAGGTTTTTCCAGCTGAGATCAGCTTGTGCAGATAACGCCGCTAAATTGTTATATGGCATAGCAGCCACCATGCGGCTTACCCAAGTATTGGCTGTACAGCACTGCATAAAGGCCAAGTGGGCCGCCTGAGGTTGCAAAGCATTTAACACGATAATCGACATAACGTTTCCTTATTCAAGGTAACCAATAATGCCCTTTTTCTTAAGAGCATTATTAGGATAAATATATAATTTGATCTCATTATTATGCGGTTTTTAACCTGTCGCTGTTAATAATAAGTGTTGCCGCTTTTATACCTTCTAGGGTAAAAACGCCTGTTGAACCTAAGGTAAAGTTATTCATTAATCTTATCTGTAATCGGTTTGCTATCAGTTACTTTATTTTTGCTTCGACCGGTAACATGGAGATTAGTCGCGCTATTAAGTAACGGCGTTAACGCTTTGAAACTGATACCTTGCGCGGTAGTTGACTGATGACCTGCATGGTCGTCTTTTTGATATAAACCAATAATTTCAGCCGCAATTGATACCGCAACTTCCATAGGACGTTTACCCGGCACGGCACTTAAACCAATAGGACAAGTGAGCTGTTCAATAGCCTGCTGACTAAATTCTCGATGTTTTAAGCGATGCTGAAAGCGTTTCCATTTTGTCTCAGAACCAATTAAACCGGCATACGCAAAATCACCACGCTTTAACAGCGCCTGGCATAGTTCAAAATCTAATTGATGATTGTGGGTCATAATGATAAAAAAACTGCCTGCAGGCATGCTAGCTATTTCATCTACCGGATTGTCACTAACAACACACTCAATATTAGCCGGCGCATTTGCCAGCATCTCAACAGGAAACTGTTCTTGGCGATTATCAACCCATTTTAGCTGGCAAGGTAAGTCAGCAAGGATGGTCGTTAACGCTTTACCAACATGGCCGGCGCCAAAAAGCATTATTTGAGTTTTACAAGCTACAAAGCTTTCAAATAATACGCTACAATCTCCGCCGCAACATTGCCCTAAGGAAGCACCTAAAGAAAAGTGCTCGATATGTTGATTCTTATCCTCGTCTGCTAATAATTGTTGCGCTATCGCGATAGACTTAAACTCTAAGTGACCACCACCAATAGTGTCATAAGTGCTATTGGCACTCACCACCATCTTAGTACCAGAATTTCTAGGCGCTGAGCCATGCACACCAATAATTGTTAGCAAGACAAAGGCCTCTCCTTTGATCTTTAATGAACTAACCGCTTCAGACCAACTTTGTCGGTTATTCATCAGTGTCCATCCCTTGCTGGGCGGTTATTAATTGCACAGCCTTTAAAACTCGCTCTGGTGTGGCAGGAGTATCAAGCGACGGAATAACACCTTTGGCTCTATCTTTTGCAGCAACAGAGTTAGCAATAGCGGCGCGCAGCGCTGACCAGACAGAAATAGCCAACATAAACGGTGGCTCGCCTACCGCTTTAGAATGGTAAATGGTCGCTTCACGATTAGGAGAATCTTTCAACAACTCAACGTTAAAGACTTTTGGTGCGTCGCTAATAGCAGGAATTTTATAGGTGGCCGGCCCAGTCGTTAACAAACGTCCCTTATCATTCCAATGTAATTCTTCAGTGGTTAACCAACCGACGCCTTGAATATAACCACCTTCAATTTGGCCTATATCTATCGCAGGGTTTAAAGAGTCACCAACATCATGAAGGATATCGGTTTGTAATAACTTGTATTCACCGGTCAGCGTATCGATTAACACTTCAGATACTGAAGCACCCATCGCAAAATAGAAAAACGGTCGACCTTGGGCATTTTCTCGATCGTAATAAATTTTTGGCGTTCGATAAAAACCGGTCGACGATAAAGACACCCGAGCAAAATACGCTTTTTGGACTAACTCAACAAAACTGAGTTTATGTTCACCGGCATCGATTAAATCGTCACTAAAAGTTATCTCGTTACTCTCAACAGCAAAGTGCTCGACAGCAAAATCAATTAACCTTTGTTTAATTGTTTGTGCAGCGTTTTGAGCGGCTTTACCATTGAGATCGGTACCTGAAGAAGCCGCTGTTGGTGAAGCATTAGGGACTTTGTCGGTCCGCGTTGCTGATACTTTTACCTTATCAACGGCGATACCAAAAACTTGTGCAACGATTTGGGCAATTTTAGTATGCAACCCTTGGCCCATTTCAGTGCCGCCATGTGTAACATCAACACTTCCGTCGGTATAAATATTAATCAGCGCCCCTGCTTGATTAAGATGCTGAGCAGTAAACGAAATACCAAATTTAACCGGTGTTAGTGAAATACCTTTTTTAAGAAATTTACTGCCGGCATTAAATTCATCAATTTCTTGGCAACGCTTGGCATAACGAGAGCTATGCTCAAGTTTGGTTATCATCTCAGCTAAATTATTGTGCTCTACTTGCTGATGGTACGGGGTAATATTGCGCGTATCTGTACCGTAAAGGTTAGCTTTACGCACAGCAAGTGGGTCTAATCCTAGAGAGTAAGCAATATCATCCATGACACACTCAATAATCATCATACCTTGTGGACCACCAAAACCTCGAAAGGCGGTATTGGAGGCGGTATTCGTCTTACAACGATTACCGATAATACTAACATGGTCCAAGTAATAACCATTATCAGCATGAAACATGGCTCTGTCGACGATGGCATCTGATAAATCAGGTGAGTAACCACAATTACCATTGACCGTTATATCTATGCCTTCAATAACACCTTGACCATTAAACCCTACTTGATAATGATTTTCAAAAGGATGACGTTTACCGGTCATCATCATATCGTCGCTACGATTTAAACGCAGCTTTACTGCTTTTTGGGTTTTATCAGCAAGTACCGCCGCTAAACAAGACCAACCAGCCGCTTGTGTTTCTTTACCGCCAAAACCACCACCCATACGTTTCATATCGACAACGACGCGATTAAAAGGGATACCTAACACTTCTGCCACAAGTTTTTGAACTTCAGCAGGATGTTGGCTAGATGAATAAACGGTCATTCCGCCATCTTCGGTGGGAATAACACTGGCTATTTGACCTTCCAAATAAAAATGCTCTTGGCCACCAATGGTAATCTCACCACTCAGCTGATGCTTAGCTTGCTCAATAGCAGTGGCACTATCACCACGTTTCATACTATGCGGTGGACGAACAAAGCTCTTAGCTTCTAACGCTTGTTTAATAGTCAGTACTGGTGTTTTTTCTTTATAGTCAATTTTTGCCAACGCTACCGCTTGTTTTGCTAACTCATGGCTCGTCGCAGCGACCGCAAAGATAGCTTGACCATAAAATTCAACGACATCTTTGGTGAGTATTGGATCGCCCGGAAAAACAGGACCAATATCAGTATGACCAACAATGTCATCTAAGGTAATAACAGCAACTACACCCTTGGCGGCGCGTACTGCCGATAAATCTATCGCGGTAATATTACCACTGGCAATTGTTGCCATACCAACAGCAGCATGCAATTGCCCTAACGACTCTAATTTGTCATCGGTATAAACGGCTTTGCCGGTAACATGCATTTCAGCACTTTCATGCTTGGTCGATTGCCCAACCGCGCCAGAACTTTTTTTACTTTCAAGACCTTTATCAATTTCACTTAATTTACGCATGAGTCACTCCTTTCCCTTCAAAGGTATCAACTTCAAAGGTTTCGATTCGGGTTGCTGCATGCGTTTGCTCTAGTTCATAAAAGCATTTTCTCACTAAGTTTTTTGCCACTTGTAAGCGATATTCACTGCTCGCGCGCACATCTGACATCGGAGAGAAGTCTTTTGCTAATGCTGTCATCGCTAAAGCAATATTTTGTTCGCTGGGCTCTTTACCCATTAAAGCTTGTTCACAGGAAAAAGCGCGTTTTGGGATGCCTGCCATACCGCCAAAAGCAATGGTAATATTAGCCACTTTTTTATTGGCAAACTTAATATAGAAACAGGCAAGCACCGTTGAGATGTCGTCATCTAAACGTTTTGATATTTTAAAGACTTTGAGATGTTTATTACTGTTAGCTTTTGGAATTTCAATACGTTCAATGAACTCACCACTTTCGAGTTGTGTTACTTTGTAATCAACAAAATAATCTTCAACAGATATTTCACGAGTACGCTCGCCTTTGCGAAGCACTAACTTAGCACCTAAGGCGATTAACACGGGTGGCGTGTCTCCAATAGGAGAAGCATTACCGACATTTCCCCCTAACGTGCCCGAGTTTCTCACCTGAGTTGAACCAAGGCGATAAAGCATTTGACCAAATTCTGGATAATGCTGGCTTAATAACTGATGGCTTTGCTCATAGCTCACCATAGCGCCAATAGACAAAGTTTCTGCTGTTTCATTAATTTGTGCAAGCTCGCGCACATTGCTCATCGAAATCATGGTTTGTATTTGCGCCATACCTTGGGTAACGCTTAACGCTAAATCTGTACCACCGGCTAACAATTTAGCTTTCGGGTATTGTTCAACCAATTTTGCTAATTTATCTAAGGTATAAGGAAGATAAAGACTCTTGCCATTATTGTGCAGTTCAACAGTTTCTTGTTGCTGAGCTATGAGTTTTAATTGCTTAATAGTCGCCGCTTGCTCGTGCTCAAACTGATCAACGTCATTGTTATCACAAGCTTGTTTTGCCGCTTCAGTAATAGAGCGATAGCCAGTACAGCGGCACAAGTTACCCGCTAAGCCATGCTCGATGTCTTTGTCTAGATCAACAGCAGGAGAATTATCTGTCGCATCAATAAACTTGGCTTGCGCTAAATTTTTCTTTAATGAAAAAAGTGACATTACAAAACCAGGAGTACAAAAGCCACATTGTGAGCCATGGCAATCGACCATAGCTTGTTGAACACTATGTAATTTATTTCCTTGCTGTAAGTCTTCTACTGTAACAAGCTGTTTGCCATGAAGTGCAGATAAAAAAGTAATGCAGGTATTAATCGATTGATAGCTAAGATGTTCGGTTATTGTTTGACTTTTTGCTGAGTGAACCACTTCAGCAAGCACTGCTGTACAGGCACCACAGTCTCCTGAAGCACAACCTTCTTTCGTCCCTTTTCGACTCAACTCTTCTCTTAAATAGTTGAGTACTGTCATATTAGGATCACAATTTTCGATAACTTTACGTTCGTTATTTAACAAAAATTGAATTTTATTTTCTGACATATGGTTAATTACCTATACAAATATGCGTACTAAAACTAAAGAATACTTTCTAGAGTAACTTCAATCATTTCGCCAAATTTTAACTGACGATCTTCTGCTGACATTTTTTCGCCCGTTTTAATATGATCACTTACTGTTAGCAGGCATAGCGCTTTTTTACCTAATTCAGCGGCAACGCCATAAAGACCAGCCGCTTCCATTTCTACCGCAAGAATGCCATATTGTTCTAACTTCGCGAATACTTCAAATTCTGGTACATAAAACAAATCAGCTGAAAAAACATTACCTACTTTCGGCGTTTTGCCTAAACGCTTCGCGGTGCTAACCACTTTTTCGAGTAACTCATAGTTAGCTATAGCCGCAAAATCATAATTATTCAATCGTTGACGATTAACATTAGAGTCGGTGCTGGCACCCATAGCAATAACGATATCTTCAAGTTGTATATCGTCACGAATTGAACCACAGCTACCAACACGAATAATATTTTCAACGCCATAATCTCGGTAAAGCTCAGTCGCATAAATAGACATCGAAGGGATCCCCATACCTGAGCCCATCACTGAAATACGTTTACCTTTGTATTCGCCCGTGTAACCAAACATATTTCTAACTTCGGTGACCTGTTTAACATTGGTTAGGTAGTTGTCTGCGATGAATTTTGCACGTAAGGGATCACCCGGCATGATAACCGTTTCGGCAAAATCTCCGACATTAGCTGAGATATGTGGTGTTGGCATAATAAATTTTCCTAATAGTTCAGAGATGTTTTAATTATTTTATAGCTATTTATTTTCACATAATAGAAATAACCTGACACCAGTGTCAAGTAAAATCATAATTCTGCTAAAATTAAACCCTAAATTGACTATTAACTTTATTGTTGAAATAGCTTATATTTGCCACCCTGCTAATAAATGCTGCAAAGATGATTGATTAATATGCCAATAATAAAGAATCAACAACCAAACACGTCATCAACTGGGCGGGTCAGAAAAAAGAATCAATTGATCATTTTAAAAGCTGCCGAGCAAGATTTCTTAGAGCATGGTTTTAAAGGGGCATCAATAAAAGGCATTGCTGAACGCGCCGGTATCCCACGGGCAAATGTTCATTATTATTATAAAAATAAAGAAGCTATTTACTCTGATATATTATTAGAAATTCTTACCTTATGGGATTCATCCATTATTACCTCGACTGAAGAACCTGCTAAAGTCTTAGGTGATTATATTCTTGCTAAGGTGATGTATTCAAAAACTAATCCTGAAGCATCACGGATATTTGCCGGTGAATTTATACACGGTGCTCCTCGCTTGCAGGAATACTTAAAAACCAGTTTTAAAACTTGGATAGATGAGGTTAAAGCGACTATTGAAGGCTGGATTAAGCAAGGTAAGATGGACCCAATTGATCCACTTTATTTACTCTTTACTATTTGGGGAGCCACGCAACATTATGCTGATTTTGCCCCACAAGTTAACGCAGCCATGGGTAAAGATAAGTTAAGTAATGAAGACTTTGAACAAGTGGCTAAAACCCTTACCCAGATAATTCTTAAAGGTTGTGGTATCAGTAAGTAAAAAATTTACACTGATAGATATAAAGCTAGACGTGCAATATTACGCACTAATTCCTTGAAAGACAGGATGTCTGAGAGAGGTCATCCTGAACATCGTCTCTCTTTCACATCCATGTGACCGTGACATACCGTTGACGTACAGGGATGCACTAATGCCTTGAAAGACAGGATGTCTGAGAGAGGCCATCCTGAACATCGTCTCTCCTTCACATCCATGTGACCGTGACATACCGTTCATCCTGAACATAAAAAAAGCATTTCACTTTTAAAAATGAAATGCCTTAACGTTACTTTGTTAGCTAATGCTTTAAAAGCAATGAATAAGAGAAGTTCCCTTAATTAATTACCCCAGATACTGTCAACATATTCAGGGTGGTCAACAAAAGGATTACGGTTGCCTTGATGACCAAGTGCCGCTTCATTTCGATCTATTTCTTTTTGACTGACTGGGTCATTGGTATGCCAACGCAATAACATTTCTAATTGCCATAATTCAAAAACTTGATTACTACTACCATCTAAAATAGCATCACCATACACTGAATTATTCTGCCAGCCGCCAATCAAGTTTTCATAACGCGTCGCCATGTAAAATTGTGCGCGGGCTAAATCACCTTTAAATTCATCAATGGGTTCAAACACAGTACCGCTATAACCTAAAGTCGTGGTTGCTGAGCCTAATTTACTGTTATTAGTTGAAGTAAAAGATGCTGTGGCAACTTCACCGTAAGGGTAACCACCGCGTTTCGAATTAACAAAGCCATCGGTTGCATAGATGTGATGAACATCAGAGTTCATTGGCTCTACTTTGCCGCCAAACCAGCTTTTTGGGAAAGTATGTTCTCGATTATAACAACCGCCTTCACCGCTATAATTACCACACTGATCGGTGACTTTAATAAAATTATAATTGTCACTCACCAGCGGATTTTCAGAATATATATCTAATATAGAGCCATCATTTTCAAAATAAACATCCAAAGAATGGTTTTCATAGAAGGTCCATAGCGCTGAATAGCCCTGATTTGCATGATCTTTGATTAAATTATAAAGCTCTGTTTTTAACGGGTAACCTGATGTCGAGCTAATGCCGTCATAATAGGTACCAGAATAAGTGCCTGAGCCACTGCCTCCTCCACCCGGAATTCCGCCTGTGTTACCTAAAGTAAAGGTTTTGGTTTCACTACTGTTGAAGTCACCACCGTTAATTAATGCAGTTCCGGCAAGAGAAAATTCATAAGAGCCATTGCCGTAAGTACAGCAAATACCATCACCATAAGTATCATTAATGGTAAAAGTATAATCATCATCGGCTAAACAATAACTTTCATTATAGCTGGTCGAACTTTCGTAGTTATTACCACTAGCAACTTCTTGATTACTCGTGTTGGTTAATGTCCAACTAGTTTCGTAACCGTAATTATCTGTGGTTAAACTAAAAGTCACATTATTGGTACTGCAACTACCTGTCCCACCGCCCGATGCTTGAGTAGGTTGAAAATAGTCAACATAGACAATTTCAGAACCATCAAAACCGGCAATGTCGTAAAAACGTAAGCCAACAGCAATATCTGACGTTGCGCTTGCGGTATAACTATGGGTAACTTGTTGCCATTGATTAACTAGACTTTCATTCGAGTAGCCCTGATAGCCATCGATATATAAACGCGCTTTAATACTACCTTCTGTATGGTAAACCCAAACAGAAAATTTGTAAGTTTGCCCTGCAACAACACTAACCAGTTGTTGAATGTCGGTAGAACCTTGTGTACCGGTATTAACGGTAATTTCAGCTGAACTCAAACCTTCTTGAAAAACAGTGGTATTTTTATTCACGCTAATACCAGAATCAATCGTCGTCCAACCCGAGGGGGAGCCTGCTAACCATGTTTCAAAGCTTCCATTATTAACGTCTGCAACAGCATAGTGGCTGGTAGCACAGAGTAATAAAGCAGCAATATTATTTTTATAGTTCATTTATATACCTTATGTTTTTATTAAATAATGGTAACACTCCCTATATTATCCATAATGCTTGCAACTCCGTAATAAAACCCGAATAAAACGTACACAAATACAGTGCAAATTTGACACGACACCAAGATAAATAATCTTAACCAAGTAGTCAACAAATAACAAAAAGTAATAGTGCAGATTGTATATTAATACCACAGCATAAATTATTATCTAATGGCTGTGGCATTACTTTTAAATTATTATTACCAAACGTTAACTTTTTTAACAACCTCATCAACAGTAAAGATAAAGTACGCCATTAATACTTTACCCGGAGCTAACTCTCAAAACGACTAAGACCAACAACGCCGCCACTTAAACCGATATACTTCCTCCAAAAATCGCTATGGACGGCGCCGATAGCAACAGGTTTAGTAACGGCGACTGGCAGTATGTCTTTTTTACAATAGCTACTTTGTTCATCAAATATATTGGTTGATAGTATAGAAACAACTTGTACTTTTTGTCCTTGCGCGGTCAGTACTTTGCCAGCATTTAAAGTAAGTTCAACTTCTATAGCCTGTCGCAATTAAGATAACCTCTGGTGCCCCTTTACAAGTGGTTAATACGCAGGCACCTTTTTTCAATATTTGCTAACTGTGATTCATTGCGGGGTATGGCTGATAAATTTTGACGTGAAAAAATTAATGCACTGGTGATTTTTAAACGCCATTTTCCAAACAACAGTAGATTCAGTGGCATCACAAGGACGCCAAGTTGTCAGGTTAGGTATAGTAGGTAAATTGGTTAGTTGTTCTATCGGTTAATGCGTTGGGTCATCTTCTCCTTGCCCAAAGGAAACATAGCATTAGTTAACTTTTTACGTGGCAAGAGGGTTACTCCTACTTTAAGTTTCATTGTTTATGATACTATTATTTAAAATATTATTTTCTTGTCCAATTGGTCAAGTAAAACTTGACACATATGACAAGATAGTATTATTTTAATGATGACTCTATAGAAGAAAAATGCTGCTCGATATTGAAAAATATTGCTAAATAAAGCTTAAGAGTAAAAATAATTATTTGAAACGTTGATTATTTTATAGAGATTATTTGAACTAACGGATCACTGATATTTCAATGAAAATGTTACAGAATAACGTTGGTTCTTTTTAAAAACTTAGGGAACAAATATAAAATGAACAAACTAAGACTGTCAAAAATAGCCAGTGCGATTGTGATCGCTGTTGGCTTATCGACTTCTGCAATGGCTGCAGATACCTCGTCTTCAATGCGAGGTAAAATCCTAAGCCCTACGGGCGAAGCCGCTAGTAATGTTAAAATCACCGTTATTCATGAGCCTTCAAAAACCAGCCGTGAGTTTATGACAAATGCCACAGGTACCTTTACCGCTAAAGGTTTACGTGTTGGTGGTCCTTATACTGTTATTATTGATTCAGACACATATAGTGATACCACTTTAGATAATATTTTTCTTAATCTTGGTGATACTCATCGTATTAGCCAACAACTACAAGCAGATAATATTGAACGTATTCAAGTAACAGGCTCAAGTTTTCTTCAAAAATCAGGTGGTTCAAGCAGTATTTTTGGAGCAGAGCTTATTCAGAATACGCCAAGTTTTAACCGCGATATTAAAGACATTGCCCGTTTAAACCCATTAGCAAGTATTAATGGTAACGGCGAGTTAATTATTGCTGGTGGTAACCCACGTTCAAACAGTTTAACCGTTGATGGTATTGGCCAGAATGATGACTTTGGACTTAACTATGGTGGCTACCCAACAGAGCAACCACCAATATCGTTAGATGCTATTGCGCAAATATCAGTCGATGTGTCACCATTTTCAGCACAAAAAGGTAACTTTGGTGGTGGTACCATTAATGCAGTTACTAAATCAGGATCTAATGAATTTAAATTTTCAGGCTTTGCTGAAACTTCAACACCGGATATGGCTGGTGATGTTCAAACAATCGATATAGCAACTGAAGTTTATTATACTGATTCAGACGTTGATAAAAAGAACCCCAGAGTACGTAATATATTAGATGATGATGACCATCAAACATTTGTTACTAAAACGGTTGCCCCTATTAAAACACAATCACGTTTTGGTTTTAACGTTGGCGGCCCTATTATAGAAGACAAACTATTTTTCTTTGTTAACTATAGTAACTGGTCTAGTGAGTTGGCCATGGATTATGGTTTCCAAGGTAGCGGCGCTACCCATGAATACGATATTTCTCAAGAGCAATTTGATGACTTCAATACAATTTTAGGTGATGTTTATGGCCGCACTGATTCTTTAGGTGGCGATCAAGAAGACACCAATGAAACGTTATTAGCTAAATTAAGCTGGAACATCAATGATGATCACCGACTTGATTTCACCTACCAATGGCAAGATGATCAAGATGAGCGTAATGCCGGCACCGGTGGTACAACCGTTAGCATGGCATCAAACCGCTATACTTATGCAACTACATTTAATAACTTCGCCACTAAAATTTATTCAGACTGGACTAATGACTTCAGTACTGAAATGGGCATAAGCTACAAAGATGTTGCAACAGATAGTAATACTAATAGCGATATCGGTGAAATCACCGCTATTACAGAATATCGTGGTCCACAGTTTGTTTTTGGACAAGACCAGTTCCGTCATGCCAATGAATCAGCCACTCAAAACCTGACGTTGTCGTTAGATGCGACTTACTTGATGGATGACCATGAAATTAATTTTGGTCTCCAATATGAAGATTTAAACTTATACAACTTATTTGGGGCTAATTCATTAGGCTCTTGGGAGTTTGCAAGCTTTAAAGATTTTGCCGCACGTGATTTAGCTAGATACGGTGAATTTACTTATCAAAATTCATATACCGGCGATACTCAAGACCTTGCTTACGACGTTTCACGTAGCCAACTATCCTTTTATATTGAAGACAACTTCGATCTAACAGACGATATCAATGTTACTGCAGGTGTTCGTTATGAACGATTATCATCAAGCGACAAACCAACACTTAATAGCAAATTTCAAGAAACTTACGGTTACACTAACCAGGAAAATCTTGACGGTTTAGATATTATTTTACCACGGGTTAATATTGAATGGATATTCTCTGAAAAACTAACACTTTCTGCGGGTATTGGTCGTTTCCAAGGTGGTATCCCAAATGTTTGGTATAACAACCCATTTCAAAATGACGGTATTACGCTGGTTGCTGCATCAAGTAAAGCGGTTGACGATTATTATCAAGATAGACTTGTTGAGATTGACTTCAATGTTCCTAGCGAAATAATCAGTTCACTTGAAAAAGGCGCTGGTAGTACAAACTATACTGACCCGAATTTCAAACTCCCTTCAAGTTGGCGTAGCCGCATTGCCGCAGATTACACTTTTGACATTGATGGCTTAGGCGAAAACTTTAACTGGTCAACAGAATTGATGTACCATGTTAAAGAAAATGAAGCTGTTTGGAAGAATACCGCATTACTTTATCCTATTACCGCTGCTGATGGTGAACGTCTAATCTATGAAAGCCGTTACACCGGTGATGTAGAGGATAACTTTGATATTCAAATGACTAACGCGCAAGACAATGGTCGCTCTATTATCTTTTCAACAGCGTTAGCAAAGCGTTGGGACAATGGCTTAAGTATGACCATGTCTTACGCTCATCAAGATATCGAAGAAAATCACGCTGGCTCATCATCACGCGCACAAAGTAACTACAAACATAATGTTGTTAAAAGCCGTAATCTTGATTTTGTTGCTCGTGGTAATTATGAAGTTGAGCATAACCTAAAAATTAACTTAGGCTATGAAACTGAGTTTTTTTCTGGTTATAAAACCAATATCAACTTATTCTTTGAACGTCGTTCAGGCCGCCCATTTAGCTGGGTAACAGGCAACTATCGAGATGAAGACTTAGGTGATACTCGCGACTTTTATTCTAACTCGGCTTACTTAGCGTACATTCCAACAGGTGCTGAGGATCCAAATGTAAATTGGACCGATTCAGGAATAAAGTGGAACGAGTTAGAAGCGCTCTTAGACCGAGCAGGTATTAGCGAACGAGGTGAAATTCTTGACCGTAATACTGGCACACAACCTTGGGTAACAACAATGGATCTCAGCATTAAGCAACAGATCCCAGGTTTTGCAGAAGGTCATAAAGGTGAAGTATTCTTGATGGTCAACAACTTTGCTAACATGTTAAATGATGACTGGGGTGTTGAAAAGCGAATGAGCTTTCCACAGCAAGCTATTTATGATTTTGGTGGTTTAGATGGTGATGGCAAATATATAATAGATAAAGTTTATAATGGCTCAGATACTCGCAGTTACGATCGAACAGTATTAGGCTCATCTGGTTGGCAGATGAAGGTAGGTATTAACTACAAGTTCTAATACCAATCGGTAAAACTGTTAATAACAGTTTTGTATAAAAAAATCGAACGGCTTTGATTTAATTCAAAACCGTTTTTTTATTTTACGGCTAACTTTTAATTTCTAACTGATAATAATGATCACAAATATCATTACCTGCTGGGGTTTATCTAGCGACCCCCAGAAGAATAAGCTTATGTTTTAATTAATTTATATTTTAAGTAATACAAAGGGCTGCAACCATACCAACGTTTAAATGCGCGATTAAAAGAACTTTGATCGTTAAAACCAAGTTTTAAGGCGATAGTACCTAAGGGATATTTGCCCATATAGCCTTGTAACCGCCTTTTGCGTTCGCTTTCAAGTAAATAAGCAAACGAGGTCTGTTGTTGTTTTAATTGACGTTGCACCGTTCGAACTGTCATGTTTAAAGCACTTGCTGTGCGTATTAAATTGCAGTCGTCCAAATCATTTTTAGCCATCAAGAGATGGCTTATTTTCTCGGCTAAGCGCTGCTGGCTTTTAAAACCTGACAATTGCTGCGCCGATACTTGTTTAAGTGCTAAATTAATAGCGGCGTTATCAGTTTTAAAAGGCAGTGCTAAATAGCTACTAGGAAAGATAATTTGATTATATTGTGCATTAGTTTTAATCGGGCAGTTAAACCAATCAGTGAGTCTCTTTATTTCAATATCAGGCCAAGACTCAGTAAAAAAAATATAACTAGGTGAAAGCTGGGAGTTAAGCAATTGGCGAATAACACTAACCCAAGCCGTCATATTACGTAAAATAGCCTGCGGGCTGCAACTTGCGTCTGGCAACCATCGAATAATAGCAATATCTTCTTGTTGTTCAAATTCAGCCTTGCCGATATCAGCGACCAAACGGTCATAAATTAACAGCGATGAAATTGCGCTTGCTAAATTATTACTCGATTCGATGAGATAACCCAGCACACCAAAATCCGCGGCTCTGATTTGCTGACCTAATTTAAATCCAAAAATTGGCTCATTTAAAGTCTGTTGCGCATAATCAAGCAGTGCATTATAACTGCTTAAACTAATGCGAGGCGCTAACTGTTGTGCTTGCTTATTCGCGTATTCATCAAAGTGTATCGCCGACAAAACGCTTTGACTCTCTAAACCAAGCGTTTCAAGGTAATCAAGGCAACTTGTATAATAATGATCGGCCAACGTAGTCATTTGTCACCTAAAGCTAAAAAATGGTCATCTATGAGCAAGTCTGCCACGGAAGTTTTTTTTATACTAGTGGTAATTATCAAGAGTGGTGCGTTGTAACTATGATCTCAATAACCTTAAAACAAAATATCAATGCAACGCCGCAACAAATTTGCGAGACCTTGCTAGAGCATCAGCAATTAAGTCGTTTTTTTGATGCAACTTTTAGCCTGATTCAACCACAAAATAAAGATGAACTAAAAGGTGGTAAAGGCGCTATTAGGCAAGTAAAAATCAGTGGCATTAAGTTTTCTGAGCGTATTATTAGCGCTGACCATCACCATATAAGTTATCAAATAATGGGTAATAAACCCGTTGCAGAGCATCGCGGCGACATTTATTTTAATGAAAAAGACTTGGCTAAAGATAGTAGCATCCCAGCAACCACTGAAGTTACCTACCATATTAGCTGCAAAGCCCCCTGGTGGTTACCAAGCTTTATACTGGCTTTTTTTATTAGAAAAGATTTAGTGCAAGCACTTAAAAAATTAGCGTTACACTTTAAAGGTGACATGGTATGTCCATAGAAATTATTTTACTGGCGCTAAGCCCAGTATTTATTATTTTTGTTACGTTAGAATTTATTAAATATCGCCGTTATTACGATATCAAAGACAGCTTCGCCAACACGGCACTGGCTCTGATGCATCAAGGTGCAGATGCTGTCGCCTTACTGATTTTAATGCCCTTTTTTTATTGGCTTTATGATTATCGATTATTTGATATAGCGCTAACCCCTATCAGTATTTTTGGCGCCTTTATCTTGCAAGACTTCTTGTATTATTGGTTTCATAAGGCATCGCACCATATTCATTGGTTATGGGCCGCCCATGTTGTTCATCATAGTTCGACCAAAATGAACTTTACTACCGCCTTTAGACAGAGCTTAATGTATCCGCTTGCCGGTATGTGGCTATTTTGGTTGCCGATGATATTACTAGGTTTTGACCCCATTACCGTATTTACTGTAGTCGCACTTAATTTGGCTTATCAATTTTTTGTTCACACTCAAGTTGTGAATAAGTTAGGGTGGTTCGAAAAAGTTTTTAATACCCCATCGCATCACAGGGTTCACCATGCAATAAATGCGGGTTACCTGGATAAAAATTTTGCTGGGGTTCTGATTATTTGGGATAAATTATTTGGCACCTTTGCCAAAGAAGAATCTGGAAAACCTTGTAAATACGGTATTGTTGGACAACTGCACAGTAATAACCCACTGACGATTACCTTTCATCAATGGCGTTATTTAATAAGCAGTATGTTGACCAGTAAAGGCATGAAAGCAAAACTGAAGGTACTCTTTGGTTATCCGACCAGCTCCGTTAAAGAGAAGTAAGTGAGATAACCGCTAAGCTTTGCTGGTTCTTACGACTAAGCAACAACACCTTGCTCAAAAGCACTTGAGATAATGGCATCATCATAGTTAAGCATATCCTTTAAAACAAAGTAGGTATGCTGTCCTAACTCGGGTGCTGCACTATGGTATTGCAGAGGTGTCGCCGACAGATTAATGGGTGATGCCACAACATCGATTAAATCGCCATCATCGTTTGGCAGTTGCTTAACCATAGCTCGGTGTTTTATTTGAGGATGGTCAAATACTTGCTCTAGAGTATTTACCGGTCCACAAGGTACTGATATCAATTCAAGTTGCGCTATCCACCACTGCGTTGTTTGTGTCTTAATTTTTTTAGCCAATGTCGACACCACATCGTCTCGATGAAGAACCCGTTGAGCATTCGTGCTATAGCGGTCGTCTGCTGCAAACTCGTTTAGCTGACACAAATGACAAAACCTTGAAAATTGGCTGTCATTGCCAATGGCTAAAATTAAGTCACCGTCTTGGGTGGTAAACGTTTGATAGGGCACGATGTTTGGGTGTGCATTACCTAATCGAGGTGGATTTTCATTAGTGGTTAAATAATTCATCGCTTGATTAGCCAGCATTGCTGTTTGAACATCAAGTAAAGCCATATCAATATATTGACCACACTTGGTGTGATGCCTAGCCATAAGAGCGGCTAAAATAGCGTTACAGCTATATAGCCCGGTCATAATATCCACGACTGCAACCCCAACCTTCATTGGACTGCCTTGCTGTTCACCGGTAATACTCATCAGGCCACCCTCGCCTTGTATCATGGCATCGTAACCGGGTTTGTG
This sequence comes from Colwellia sp. BRX9-1, assembly GCF_014077195.1. Classification (NCBI taxonomy): domain Bacteria; kingdom Pseudomonadati; phylum Pseudomonadota; class Gammaproteobacteria; order Alteromonadales; family Colwelliaceae; genus Colwellia; species Colwellia sp. BRX9-1. The sequence goes on along the minus strand of NZ_JACGVM010000013.1, from coordinate 60,728 downwards.
AGCATAAGGACCCGTTTGCCCATAGCCAGTAATTGAACAATACACCAAATTAGGATTAATTTTTTTCAACTCAGCATAATCTAAACCATATTTAGCTAAATCACCGACTTTAAAGTTTTCAATAAAAACGTCTGACTGCGCCACTAAATCTTTAATGATCTGTTGACCTTGCTGACATTGAATATCAATGGCAATAGATTTCTTGTTGCGATTAGCGCAATGAAAGTACGCCGCTTGTGGCGGTTGACTGGCTGTTTGGGGTTTTACAAAAGGAGGCCCCCAAAAGCGGGTGTCATCACCTACTTTTGGCCGTTCAACTTTTATCACCTCAGCCCCCAGATCAGCGAGCATTTGCGAGGCCCAAGGCCCCGCAAGTATCCGGCTTAAATCGACTACCTTGATACCTGCTAATGCCGATGGAGGGTTTGCGTTTGTAAAAGTATCTGTCATTAGCAAAAAGCTTGTAAACCGGTAATGGCACGACCTAAAATCAGGGCATGAACATCATGGGTACCTTCATAGGTATTAACCGCTTCAAGATTCATCATATGGCGAATAACCCCATACTCATCACTGATGCCATTGCCACCGTGCATATCACGTGCAACACGAGCAATATCAAGCGACTTACCACAATTATTACGTTTCAATAGTGAAATTAATTCGACCGGACATTGATCCGCATCCATTAACCGTCCCATTTGTAAGCAACCTTGTAGACCAAGACTTATCTCAGTTTGCATATCGGCAAGTTTCTTTTGAATTAATTGGTTAGCAGCCAAGGGGCGACCAAATTGCTCACGGTCTATCGTGTAAAGTCTTGCGGCATTAAAACAGAACTCTGCAGCCCCTAAAGAGCCCCAAGCGATGCCATAGCGCGCTTTATTTAAACAACCAAAAGGCCCTGCTAAGCCTTTAATCTCTGGGAACATATTTTCATCGGGTACAAAAACGTTATCCATAACAATTTCGCCAGTGATTGAAGCACGTAAAGAAAATTTGCCCTCGATTTTCGGTGCTGTTAACCCTGTCATGCCTTTTTCAAGCACAAAGCCGCGAATTATTCCTTCAAACTTTGCCCAAACAACAAACACATCAGCGATAGGCGAATTGGTGATCCACATTTTACTGCCCGTTAAAGCATAGCCACCCTCAACTTTCTTGGCGTGCGTGCTCATTGAAGCAGGATCACTACCTGAATTAGGCTCAGTTAACCCGAAACAACCCACCCATTCGCCGGAAGCAAGTTTAGGTAAATATTTCATCCGCTGCTCTTGTGTACCATAGGCATAGATAGGATGCATAACGAGTGATGATTGCACACTCATCGCGCTACGATAGCCACTGTCAACGCGTTCTACTTCACGAGCGATTAAGCCATAGCTAACATAATTAACTTCACTGCCACCATACTTAGCAGGCAAAGTAGCCCCTAGTAAACCCAATTGACCTAATTCACGCATTATTTCTCGGTCAAAATGTTCATGTCGATTGGCTTCGAGTACTCTGGGCATCAATTTTTCTTGGCAATAATCATAAGCGGTATCGCGTATCATACGCTCTTCTTCGGTTAATTGATTATCAAGGAACATCGGGTCTTGCCAGTTGAAAGGCGTTAATTTGTCGCTCATCAGGTAACTCCATTAGTAGGCGGTTATGCGCTAAAGTTTATATTTATACGTTAACTCTATCCTCAAAATAAAAATAAATATAATATATAGTTATTATATTTATCATAACTTTTACTTATCAGTAGGCTTAATATGAATTTAAAGCGTTTAGCATATTTTTGTCAATTAGCCTTATTAGGCAATTTTACTCGGGCTGCACATAAAATAGGTATTGCTCAGCCAGCGTTGAGTATAGCTATTCAAAAGCTAGAACAAGAAGTTGGTTTGAAGCTAATTAATCGTACCGATAAAAACTCCTTATTAACCGCTGAAGGTGAAGTGCTCTATAAACTGGCAACACAATTATTAAGCCAAGCAAAACAAGTTGAATTAGAGTTAGAAGAACTGAAAGATTTAGAACGAGGTACCATTCGCTTTGGTGTTTCCGCGATGATGGGCTCATATTATTTTCCGAAAGTATTAACGGCATTTAAGCAAAAGTATCCAAAAATAAAAATACACTTGATTGACCAAGGCACAGCGGCACTCGAGAAAATGTTAATGAATGGCGAACTCGACTTAGCCTTGATCCGCGGTGATTTAGAGAATCAACAACTGCGTTATACCGAACTTATTGATGAGGAAATTGTTGCTGCTATGGCGATTTCACACCCGCTAGCAAAAGAAGAAACTTTATCATTGGCACAATTTTGTCAAGAGCCACTGGTGTTGTTTCATCAAGGTTATTTTTTACGTGAAGTGGTTAGCCACTATGCAAAAGCGCATAACTTATCATTAGACATACGTATGGAAACGAATCTTATTGAACTGCAAAAATCATTGGTTCGCAATGAAGTCGGTATCACTACCTGTTTATCGCGTATTTTGCAAAATGAACAGCAGATAACATCAATTCCGTTTGAACCAAAACTCGCCTTTAAATTGAGTTTGGCATGGAAAAAAGATCATTACCTTTCTAAAGCGAGTAAAGCCTTTATGACTTGTTTAACCTCTACACTCGATCCCATCAACTAAGTATTTTTGCTGGCTATAGCTTAGGCTTAGGCAACATAGAAAATTATCTTCGTTGTTTTGGTCTTTATAGATTGACCTTATGTTGAACTTAATATGCCAACATCGATTGCCTGCTGTTCATTACTAAAAATAGCCATTGCCGTATTCATTTGTTTAAAGCCAAGCTTTTTATAAAAACCTTCTTTACCCGGATTAGCATATAATATTATTTTTTTATGTCCGAAAGATAACTCAACTAATTGATTAATCATTTTACGCCCTAAGCCCATCCCCTGATATTCAGGATGAATGGCAACGTCACATATATATGAACAATCAAGTCCGTCAGCTAAAGCTCTCCCTGCACCAATAAGCTTTTGTTTTTCATAAATAAAGCATTTAAATTTACTGTTTGAAAAAACAATATTAAGGTCGTCTTTGGCTTTATTACCTAAAGGCGCAATACGATATAACCTTGATAACTGCTGCCAATCAATGTCGGCTTGGTCGTAGACCCATGAAAAGTTCTGCATATATTCCTTATTTAACATCACAACAAGTGGCTAACAATTGTCGTCTATTATCGTAAAATAATGACTAGTCTTTTTATCATCTTTTATCATCTTTTATCAATAAACGAGAAACCGTAAGCACGTTATAAAGCGCTGTTCATTGTTTCAGACAACTAAATTTAGTCATTGCCCTTTTCAATAAAGTCGTACGTTGAAACTAACAATAAGTAGAGCCTTTATAAATACTATTCTCTATTATTTATATGGTTGAATAATAATGCGGCTAAAATAATTCCCGCGCCAATGCTTAACTTCACTAGGTCGGCATCTCTGTTCCAAATAAGTACGTTCACAATAATACCTGCTGGAATAAGTAAATTATTCATCACGGCTAATGCACCAACATTGACTAAGGTAGCACCTTTATTCCAGCCAAAGTAGCCTAAACCCGACGCTACAATGCCTAGGTAAATAAGGACACCCCATTGCGTTGCTGTATTGGGTAATTTATCTGAATTACCGAATAAGGCATAGCAAACAACAGCAACGATTAATGCACCAATAAAAAACCAACCAAAGACCGTTTTATCATCTAACTTGCTATCAGCCATTAAGCGTTTGTAAGTAACTTGTCCGGTTGCAAAACAGATGTTGGCGGCTTGTACGAGCAGAAAGCCTGTCCAAAAGTTGCTGTTAATACTTTCATAACGGATAGCTACAGCGCCACCGACGGCGATAACGGCAGTTAGAAAAAATTTAGGATTAAAGTGTTTTTCAAGGGCATCATTTAATAGCGTAATATAGATAGGCGTCATTACCGTAAACAATAAGACTTCCGGTACAGATAAATATAAAAAGGAATGATAATAAAAGCTATACATAACGCCAAGTTGCACAGCGCCTATCATCATAAGCTTTAGCGCTAAGGGTTTTGGTGTTTGTGTTAATTTCAAAAAAGGTAAAAAGACTAAGGTAGCAAGCGTTATACGCATAAGCACACTAAACCATGCATCAACCTGCCCTGCCAAATAAACGCCAATTAAACTAAATGAAAATGCCCAAAGCAGGGTAACTGCAAATAAATAGCCCATAAATTCTATCGTTAAGTAATTAATGACCGCAGTCTATCTGTTATTAATTACGGTATAAACAATAAAAGATCGCAACAAGCTATATAAAGACTAAACCAAGCAAAATCAATTATTTCAGCTGCGACTTGAATGTAATGCCGAACTCTGTTTATATTGATGCATATTCAGCAAAATCTTAATAGAAGGGAACTATGTCTGTATTGAATCACCCCAAGAAAACCCTATTTTTATGCGCAGCACTTTCACTCACCGCTTGCCAAAATGATAAAGAACCTAATAAGGCCCCCGTAATGAAAGTGGAAAACCTTGATAAAACTATTACCTATGACACCTTAGGAAAAACTGATCAAGATCATTTATATCTTGAGGAAGTTTTAGGTGACAAAGCATTAACTGAAGTAAAAAGCTGGAATACCCGCACCCTCGACCGCCTAATGGCAGACCCTCTATTTGAAAAAATGAATAGCGAAGTGTTGGAGATTGTTAACAGTAAAGACAAAATTCCATACGCGTCTTATCGAAATGGAGAAGTGCATAATTTTTGGCAAGATGAACAACATGAAAGGGGGATATGGAGAAAATCGACTCTCAGTAGTTACCTTTCAGACACTCCGGTTTGGCAAACTGTTTTAGACTTTGACGCTCTGTCAAAAAGTGAAAATAAAAACTGGGTCTACAAAGGCAATAACTGCCTTTCACCTGATTACGAAATTTGCATGGTCAGCCTTTCTGATGGCGGTAAAGATGCCGTTATTCAACGTGAGTTTAATACCAAAACTCAAACTTTTGTAACCGATGGTTTTATCACCCAAGAAAGTAAAGGCAGTATAGATTGGCTAGACAAGAACACCTTAATTATCGGGGTTGATTTTGGTGAAAACACCATGACAACTTCTGGTTACCCTATGGTTTCTAAACTATGGCAACGCGGTACTGCGTTATCGAGTGCCGTTGAAATTGACCGTGGCGAGCAAACAGATGTTGGCTATTGGGGGGGTATAACAGAGCTAAGTGATGGCCGCCGTGAAATTATTACTACCCGGGCATTAACCTTTTATGACACCGAGTATTATTGGTTTCCACGCAAAAGTGATGGCAGCATCAGTGAAAAAATCAAATTACCAATACCTAAAAAATCAAATTTAAGTGGTGAGTTTAAAGGGCAAATGATTGTCAAATTAAACGAACACTGGCGTGAATTCAAACTAGGCGACTTAGTCAGCTTTAACATTGATGATTTTATGAATGATGGCAAAATTGACCTTGTTAACCTTGTTTTTAGTCCTGATGAAAAATCTTCAATTGGTAACTTTGGCGTCACAAAATCTAAAGTACTGATGAGCATCTACCATGATGTAACCGGCTCTGCTCATCAATTCGATTGGCATGACAATAAATGGACCTCTAAAAAATTAGACTTTCCAGCTAATGGTTCCGTCTCAATTGGCAGTACCAACAGTAAAGAAGAAATTGCTTTTATTTCAGCAGAGAGCTTTCTTAATCCTGACACACTTTATACTTATAACACCGCAACAGGCGAAAAAGCTAAAGCGAAATCTTTACCTAGCTGGTTTGATGCTGAAAGCATGGTCAGTGAACAATTTTTTGTTTCTTCAACCGACGGTACTCAAGTTCCCTACTTTGTTGTTCGACACAAGAATACAAAGTTAGATGGTAAAAACCCAACTCTTTTGTATGGCTATGGCGGCTTTGAAGTTTCTCTAAACCCTAGTTATTCGGCAACTCGCGGAAAGTTGTGGTTAGAAAGAGGCGGTGTCTATGTCTTAGCCAACATTAGAGGCGGTGGCGAATATGGACCTAAATGGCATCAGGCTGGTTTAAAAACCAATCGTCAACGTATTTATGATGATTTTATTGCTGTCGCTCAAGATTTAATCACCAAAAAAATAACGTCTCCTGAGCATTTAGGTATCGAAGGTGGCTCAAATGGAGGCTTGTTAATGGGGGTGATGTTTACCCAACGTCCTGATTTATTCAATGCGGTAATATGTGCTGTGCCCCTGCTTGATATGATGCGCTATCATACCCTATTAGCAGGTGCCTCATGGATGGGCGAATATGGCGACCCTGAAAACGAAATTGAAGGTAAGTTTTTGCGGAGCATTTCGCCTTATCATAATATTGACCCTGCTGTAGATTATCCAGAAGTCTTCTTTATAACATCGACTAAGGATGATCGTGTTCATCCGGGACATGCTCGAAAAGTAGCGAAACGCATGGAAGATCAAGGGCATAAATTTTTATACTATGAAAACATTGATGGTGGGCACTCTGCTGCTGCCAACCTTAAAGAAACCGCCAAGCGAATCGCACTGCAACATACTTATTTAATGCAAAAGTTAGCAAATAATTAACAGTTTTATAGCGTAAAACTGATGATAGTGGCAGGATAATTAGCAGCACTTGTCTAATTATCACCGTAGGTTTTTTGAAGTCTGTTTAACGTCGTTAAACAGACTTTTTATTAATAGCAGTAACGAAGTCTTGTTATCAATAGCTATAAGGAACTTCGTTTTTGTACCTTTATTTAAAGTACCTTTCGAGGCTAATATGGGTAAATAAATACCCACAACCTTAGAACTCTAGCTTTTGTCTTTTGATATTTGATGAATAAGTGATGTACCCCAATCATTCATTCCATCGCCAATAGCACCGACCATCAGCGACAAATACTTTTTCCCGGTAGCTTGCTTATAAAAATTACTATATTCATTTAGATCTTCATTACTGATGTCACGATAAATAAAATATGACGTTAAAACCATTTGCTGTTCCATTGAAGGCTTTATATTGACCGCCATTTGTTCTAATTGAGCATCGAGTTGCGTGGCAAGCTCAACATTTTCTGGTTGGGTGATTTTCAACGCTTCAAACATATTTTCTAACATCGCCATCATCAAATTCATCCCTTGTTCTACAATTTCTGATGACTCAACATAATGAATAATTACTTTTGTTCTATCAGGAGATGGCGGGCTTGATTGCAACTCAGCCATATAAAGCATTAAATTTTGCTGAAACTTTGGATCGGTAGATTGAAGCTCAGCACTTACAACGCGAGAAGCAAGATCACTATCCAACCACTTAAGAATCGGCTGTAATTCAGCTAATGAGACATTCTTCCTTATGTTTTCAGTCATTTTGTTTAGCATCACATCAGGATTTAATGACGATACAAACACTTGCATAAACTTTTCATGTTCAACTGGATTTTTAGCCGTTAAAGCCATTTGTTGTCCCATCGCTTGCAATTGTAACGGTAGTCCTTCAATTGACTGGGTTATCCCTGATTTATCCATTAACTGATAAATTTGTTTATCTGTTATCTGATCATTGGCATACGATGTTGTGATGATAGTCGACACTAAAATAATGCAGCGAGCTATAAACGTAGTAAATTTTTTCATGTTGTTCTCCAGGTTTATTAAACTATATGTTTAAAAATCTTTAGTGACTTTACCATTAGAAGTAAGTCGCTAAATTCCATTAAAAAACTATCTATAAATACAAGTTATGCCCCATTTTCATTATCAACCCCACAAACAAAAGTCTTGCGTACAGAGCGACCGCAAATGAGATAAAAAGGTGTATCCAATAAACTAACTTGTTATGAACTAGGTTTAGGTATAAAAATCACTCGACTTAATAAAAGTAACTTAAGTCTAGTTTATTAAAACAAAACAGCATAAGTTATTATGGGTGGCCTAATAAGTGATAAAACAGACTTTCAACTGCGGAGTTATTGTTCCTCTTTATTCTCTTTTGCTATTCTTTCTAGGTAATTCTTCTTCCTTTCATTTAATCCATCGATAAATTCTTGAGATTTATACCCATTTAGTTTCGCTTTTTCAAGCCATGAATGGGCAAGTTCAAACTCAACATCCCCTTTGTTATCATTCCACCGATGAGCATACATTTTACCTAGCCAATACATTGCTTCAGAATCACCACTTTCAGCTACTTGACTTAGCAATTTATCTGCTTTTGCCGAAAATGTATCAATCATAAAAAGGAATATTCCATATTGCTTTAATGCCATTATGGAACTATCAATAATGGACTTTTCATACCAATATATAGCTAATTCATTATTCTCATTTTTTACTTTTGCTTCTGTTGCATCAATAGCTCTAATAGAATAATTATTTCCTACAAGAAGTTGTGCTTTTCTATGGTCATTCTTAGCCGCCCCAAGAAGCCATCCAAGAGCAACATCGCTATTTTTTTCCAACAAGTTTCCTGCTTGATACATTGAACCTATAGTAAATTGTGCTTCTGTATGACCTGCGTCACCAGCTTTAATCATAAATTTAAATGCTTCTGTTAGATGTTCATTTAATTTAGGATCATTGTTACTATTAACAAAGTTAAATATTTCATATTGACTATTAATGTCACCGTCCACAGCAGATTTTCGAAGCTCTTGATACTTCAAAATCAAGCCATTTTGGTTGTTAGCAACAGCATCACTGGTCTGCCCAGATATGCAATACAAAATGACAAACAAATACAATAATACTTTCATGATTTTTAATTTCCTGTTGGAGAGGTCATTGCGGTATCCGCAGCCTGCTTAAATACTGTTATGGCGTTATGTATAAGTGTACCAATAGGAGTTGTTGCCTGAACTGCTATAGCACCAGGACCAACTTTCACTTTAATTTCCCCCGTAAGGCCACCATTTGAATCAACGATTACTGAAGGAGTAACATTTAACTAATCTAAGCCAACTTGCTTTCCAAAGGAAATACTTGTTGTTTTCTTCCCTGTTGCTAGATCTGTGCTTGAGCCAGCAGATATTGAACCATCAAGATTAATTGATCTACTTTTTGATGACGAGCCGTCTGTACTGGTTGAAATCGTTGAACCATCCACTTGATCCATTGATATTACCATGTCAACTTTTGAAACTACTTCTTTATATACAGGTTTTACAATTTCTTTTTTATAAGTTTCTTCTCCTTCCATCCCCGTCGGATCGGTATATTTATACGGATTGTTATTGGCATATGTATATCTACCAAATGAATGAATCGGGTTTCTAGGATTCCAACCAACAGGATCATTACTATAAAACCGCCCGATAACTGGATCATAGTATCGTGCGTTTACTGACCCCTATGCTTACTTTTGCTCACAAAAGCATTTTCCCTAACCACTTCAAACATTTAAAGAAAAATTTAACTCCCCTTTGGCTTCAAAAGCAGCCAAAAATAAAGCCCCTTATGAAGTACCCAATTGCAGGTCACTTCATAAGGGGCTTGGGATTCAACGTTAAGACTTTATATCTTAACGTTGGTTTATTCCTCTTCAAATATTTGACACATCTTTATCAAACGATCTACGGGGAGCCTTAACTCAGAAAAGTCGGCAACAAGTCCTAGTTTTCGATATAAAACCATATAATTAATTAGTTTCTCTGATTGAATTAAATTCTCATATATTTCACATTTATTATCTAATTCAAATAGTTTTTTTATAGCGTTTTTCTGCTCAGCTTTTTCTATAGTAAAACTTAAATCAGAATATTTAGTGATAATGATATCATTATCAAAATAACTAATGCTTTTTAATGAATACCTATTATTTCTAAATAATGAAATAGCATAATCCGAAGTTAATTTAACCATAGTTTCTTCATAGGCAATTGAATTACCATTTTTAATTTTATATATATAAAATTGGCGAGTACTACTTTCTAATGAAAAGTAAAAGACTAACCACAAACATGAGCCAAAAATTAAAAGTTTCAATATGTTATTTTTCATTATTTTACTCGTTTTTAGATTCGACAGTTTTTTCAATAATTGTTTTAGTCGAACTGATAACAGGGGCTATAAGCTCCACCCCTTTCCCCGGAATCCCTATAGTAGTAATTGGTGCTGCTGCTGATGCAAACTCTCCTGTCTGCTCCAAACTCTTTGCATCGGCTTCTACTGCACTATTAAATGTCTCTGTCATTTTGTCAAAAGTACCATCTGCGCCTTTTGTGTTTACATAATCAGCTAAAGCATCCTGAGATGCTATTTTTGCATCTACATTGTCTGCTGTTTCTTGCACAGGAAGTTCATCTCCAGCGTCATTTAAAGTTAAAACAATAGCGACTACTATAATTACAGTGGCAATAAACTCAAGGTTTTCTCCGCTCGGATCGGTAAACTTATATGGATTATTGTTAACATAAAGATAGCGATTAAACGACATTACAGGGTTTTTAGCCGTATATCCGACAGGATCATTCGAATAAAACCGCCCGATAACGGGATCATAGTATCGTGCCTGCATATAACTTAGGCCAATATCTGTATCGAACTTATGTCCGGTATAACCTACATCGTCACTTTGTGTTTCAATCGTTTCACCAAAAGGTTGATAGTGTAGAGTTTTTATAATCACTCCCGCTAAGTTACTAAATGCAGCGGGACTGCCTAAATAATCAGTATGAATGAATTCTACACTAGCATTTTTTGTAGCGACTAATTTACCACCTAAACAGTAGTAATCTTTGTTAACACCACCAACTTTTCTAAACATTAGCTGACCAGATAAGCTGTACATCGAATAACTTAAGCCTGAACCATCGTTTGTTTTCACTCTTCGGTTATGACCATCATAAACATAAGTATTGCCACTTGCTTCGTCCATTTGACCAGCAACATTATACGAAAAGCTATCATAACCATTTGAAGTGACATTCCCTCTACTGTCGTAAAGAAAGTTATATGATTTACTTCCTGTGGTGTAATTTAAACGGTTTAAGCTGTCATAAGCATACCCAATCGATTTAGAACCTATTTTATAGTAGGTAATATTACCTTTGGTGTCGTAATTAACATCTCCTGTACCCGAGTAACTATCGGTGATCAGGTTTAACCTATCAAGCCCGTCATAAGTTGCTTTTAAGTCATAGGCATTATTTTTTTGGTCATCCCAGAACGTCAAATTATTATTTGAGTCGTAGGTCATGGCTTGTTTTATCGCATAAGTACCACTTCTTACATCATAGGTTGAAGCAAGTAAGCCAGCACTGTTTAGCGTAGCAGAATACACAAAACCATTGCTATAATTATGAGACTTAATAGCACCTAATGCATGATACTTAGCATTTGTTGCGTAATTACCCACTCGCAATTGTTGACTTAACGCATTATGCTTGACATTCATCACTTGCCCGCTGGGATAAGTGATTGAACTTTTATTACCTAAATTATCCGTTTGATAAGTTAAGGTGAAGGTATTCCCGTCTATAGATAAGCTTTCAGAGGCCAATCCCCCTAGACTATTGTATGAATAATGACTAGCAACACTTCCGGTATTAAGGGTAATTAACTGACCATTTCTATCATAATAAAAGCTTTTGTTTGCTCTATCATCTTCATATGTCTCAGAAATAGTATTTCCTCTGTATCCATAGAAGTAATTCGTTTTATTTGAACTACTTACTAAACTATCGCACGAGGTGGTACTAGTGTTAATTGACGTTCCATAAGCTTTCCAGCTTAACTGTCCGACACTATCAAATGAATAAGCTCTCGGGCCGACATCCTCTCTAACAACTTTACAAAGCTTTTGATAATCATCATAAACGCGGTATTCATGCTCTCCGCCTTGGCTAACGCTGCTAACATTACCGTAGATATTGTAGGCCATACTTGTACTAACATCAGCGGGTGAGTTAATTAGTATAGGCATTGATTGACTTGGGGATGCATACGACAAATAAGTGGTTGTGGTAACATTGCCCTTATTATCATTAACTTCTACTTTGTCATTAACCAAATATCGATAAGATATTTGACCTGAAATGGCATTGTTATTAACCGCCTTTGGACGCCCTAATCCATCATAGCTGTAATTAACACCATAATAAGTAGACGCAGAACTTGTCTGCTGACTTTGAAAAGTTGGTTTATTTAAGTAGTTAAAGTTTGTTCTTACATACCTTGTTGTATTACTACTATCGCCGTTATCCCACTCTTTTACGGCCAATGGCCTCAATAGTCCATCATAAAAAGTCTGTTTACGGTAGTCACCTTGACTAACCGTTTGAACCGTCATACCTGAAACTGTTCCTGGAACGCCAATACCACCTGATGACTGTGAATATGAAATATTGGTATTGGACCATTCTTCGTCACAAGGGTCTATTAAGGTTAACCGCCCTAAAGTGTTATAGCTGTAGTTTTCACAGTTACCTTCAAAATCCGTTACTCGAGTAACCTGAGCATTGGCATTGACTATTCGATAACCATATTGAGAAACTGTACTGCGGCTCTTAGGCGTCTGAATAGTTCTAGGAATTCCACGATAATAATTTGAATATTTTACCCACTGATTATTGGCATTTCTTGTTATTTTATTAGGTAATCCATTTGATAAATAGGTGTAATTGGTATGCCAACGACCAAAAGAGTATTGGTTAGCGGGTTGTGATTTGTAGATCCCCGCAGCAGAGTGATAAGTCGTTTTTGCTACTTCTTCATAAATAGTACCGTTAAAGACCTTTGTTTGATATGGCCGACCAATTAGCCAGTATGTTGGATCATTATTATAGGTGGTTTGAATATATTTATGTTTGTTACCATTAGCATCATTGTATTGGTGTGCCTGCGTTGGGTTACCATAAATATCATATGAGGTGGTTAGGTGAGTAAAAACATCTTTACCACCTACTCTATAGTATTCTTTTACTTCAGAAGCAATTAACGCTCTGTTTGAATGAGCAACACCACTGCTTAACTCAAATCCCACATTACCGATATTTTGACGAGTAAATGTTTTCTTTGTTTGGAGCAGCATCGCGCCGTTTGTATCAAATTCTTCCACAGCGGCTAAGCTACCGTCTAAGTAACTGGAGTAATCACGGTTATGATAGTATTTTGTTCTACTGTTATCTGGAGCTATTACTTGTGTCCATTTATAATCTTTATTATTGATATTGCTCGGTAATGTACCCTTTAATAACATACTACTTTGGATATTTTCATTAGCGGCAAAACCTGTGTTTTCTGAGTAATCATAATTCCATGTCATCTTGGACATTCCCGGTCCGTCTAACACTTTTTCAATAATAGACATGGTTGCGTAGCATTGTGGTTGTATATAGGGACCGTTATTACTAGTAGTGGTTTCAAGCGTGTTACTTCTTCCTTGAACTTTTCCTTCAAATTGAAATGTGCCAGTTACACCATCAGGGTGTGTGATACTTGCAGTACTGTTTTTTGGTGTATAATTTATGGTGTATGCACAATCATCCATTTTGTCACCGTTCCTGGTACCAACAGTTGGTTTAGCATTTCTATATGGGCTTAAATCAAAAACCCAGTTTTTACCATCAGGTCGGGTGACAGAATCTAAACCTTCAGTACTCCCATATGAATATGTCCAATGACGTCCGTTATAAGAAACTTTAGTAATATGATTTAGATGTGATCCCGTTCCATAAGTCATAAGAACTGTTCTGCCATCACTGGACGTTATTGAAGTTAGCTTGTTACCAGAATAATTATACTGAATCCAATTACCGAAACGATCTTCTACTTTTGAAGCCAACATAAAGGCTTGATACCGAGAAGTAACTTTATAATCTCGATAAATACCCTTAGAGGATATTAATCTCATTTTGTCGAAAGTGTACTTAAGCCCATCGGGTGAGTGACCGATAAAGCCTTCGCCATTGCCACCTGAACGAGTAAAACAATCGAACTTCCAATTAGATTTTGTTTTTCTACCGTTTTTTTCAACTAACTTCTCTTGCCGACCCGGTAAAATAAGAGAGTCACCGTTCCAGTATTCATGAGATTCAAACACGTTACCATGATCAGAAATCCCGCCAGGATTTAAGGAACCAGAGCATTCTTTGCCTATTCCCCATGAACCTGAATACCGGGAACCATTAAAAAGTAGTGTGGTATGAATCGCGGGGATTTCAAGTAACCAATCATCAAAAAAAGCTGAATTATAAGCAGTTAAACCGGCAGCTTCAGGGTAGAACTTTCGAGCTATGACAATGTCGGGGCCAATCCCTTTAGCCACCAAATCAGTATGGCTAAATCCAATCGTGCCAGAGTTAAGGTCAATATGCTCGCCGAGTAAGTCGGTTGTATAAGGCGTAACAGAATCTTTTACAGACATACGCGCTAAGATATCTTCATTGGCAATACCATAAGCATCCCCACCAGGTTCGTCTCCGGGATCACCACCGCTAGGAGGGGCTAAAGTAGACATTTTTGTTGATGACTTGTGCGTCGTTGGTAAGTTTTGGCTAACAATTGCTGAAGAAATTTCCGCAGTCATTGCTTCATTGAATGGAATTTGTTTAGCAAATGCCATTATAGGTAAAATTAATGCTATCGTTAAATATCTCATAGAAATCCCTTATCTATTAATAATTACAATAATATTCAGTTACTTATTTTAATAACTTATAAATAAAAGTTAAAAGACAGCCAATAAATTAACCAGGTACACCCAAACTAATCTACTTTTTCGAACGCTGGTTAAAAGATTATTTCATTTTATTTAAAGCTGTAAATGCTTAAGTTTTCAAATTTCAAATAATGAAATATTCGCATAACTTTTTGTTTACTTGTTTATATGGGTATCATGAGCTGTATGTTATCCATACAAAAAAGTAAATCAAAGGTTAATATAACGTAAACATAAAACAAATATAGTTGGTAAATATCGCTAAAGCAATTTATGCGTAGACATTAATGAGAGAAAAGAAATAAAGTTATGGCTGTGTATAAAGTTTTATAAAAGGCGTATTTATAAAATAATTTTACGTGTTTGATATCATGAGTTAATTAACAAAATGATGATGCTATTAAATAAATGATAGCGCGTAATGATAGGCATTTATTATGTTTTATATAAAACATAATCGCTAATTAACCCTAATAGATAGGCTTTCTGCAGTTGTACCACTCATTAGCTGTTCACTTTGATTTAATAGCGTAGTGAATTAATAGCATCTGCTACTGTTAAAAAATATATTTTAGTGAGACAAAGCTCCGCCTTACTAAACTCATGAGCACGGATCAAATCTAAAACTTCCGCTATAATGACTGTTCGCCCTGTTTTAACTAGCACTCGTTGTTGTGATACACATTCTATTAAATAGCAAACACCCATAGAATCTATAACATAATCCTCATCGCTAAGAATTAAATCCTGACATTCTGAAATAAAATCTAGCGCAGAGGCTAAATATGTAAGCTCATCTTCGCCTTCTAACTTTAAAACACATGGCCAACAGATCATAAAAACTCTCTATAAATATAACGGAAAAAACAAGCCTGCTCAGTCAAGGTTTACTTACAAGCCATCTCTTTGAAGGCAACGGCCCCTGGGTTCATCACCTTCATGAAGTACAGTGTCGGTATGTAGAAACTTTGCCGCTTCTGCAGAATCTTTCACTTTAGAGGCACTGCGCGCTAGCATTTCTTCTTCAAACTCATTGAGTACACTTTCCCTTATGCCAGCATCTCGCCATTGAGATAATGGCCGACATCCTATCGATATGCCTCGTGCAAGCGACAACGCATCGAGAAGCGCTTGATTTGCTCCCTGTCCTTTGAATGGGCTCATCGGGTGAGCCGCATCACCAATGAGCGTCGATTGTTGTCCTTGCTGCAATAATTCTGCTTCGAGTAATGGCCGGTCATACACGGGATAACCAGAAACTTGAGCCACCAAGGTAGCAGC
The DNA here is from genome assembly GCF_014077195.1 of Colwellia sp. BRX9-1. Lineage (NCBI taxonomy): Bacteria > Pseudomonadati > Pseudomonadota > Gammaproteobacteria > Alteromonadales > Colwelliaceae > Colwellia > Colwellia sp. BRX9-1. The sequence goes on along the minus strand of NZ_JACGVM010000013.1, from coordinate 44,771 downwards.
TAAAACTTGCGGTATAGGGTCATGCCACTGAGTTCTTCGACACGCTTCGTCTTTTAATGCCTGAGGACCTTTAGCGCTTAATGCCTTAGCTTCCGCTTCAGGCATCGGAAAACTCAGCTGCCACATCACAGAGTCAGACGCATAAGGCATCATATAAATACGTTCATTACCATTCGCCGTTTGAAAAACAGTCGCTGAGTCCAGCAGTGAACTTTTAAGTCCTTCGAGTGCCGCCAAAGGACAAATACCCAAAATAACAATACAGTCTAAGTAACGTAGAGGTGTTTTATCATCAGCTATCAGCAATTTTCGCACTGAACTGCGAATACCATCGGCGCCAACAACAAGATCGGCCTTGGCGCTTTTCAATTCACCTTCGACCTGAAAACTCAAATCAACACCTCCCGCCAGCGACTCCTTATAATCTACTAATTGGTGACACCATTTTACTTGGTTGTCACCAACGAGTTGCTTAAGTAAAGCTAAACGCAAAGATTGGCGAGCGATATGAACATTGGTTCGTTTAACCGACGATTTCACCGCAGAGGGGTGCCACTTTCTGATCCCCCATTCACCAATAACTTTACCCGTGGTGGTATGAACAACATGCCTAGTTGAAATAACGCCTTGGGTTAACACAGAAATGCCAAGCCCTGCTATCGCTCTACTGGCTTGTTGTAATGTCAGTCCGTAACCCTGAGAGCGAGTATCAAAGCCACTGTCTCTTTCATAAAGTGTAAAAGGAATACCGCGGTGTAAACAAGCAACTGCTAGCGCAACACCGCCGATACCGCCGCCGATAATAGCAATATGTGGGTAGTTTTCTTTATCTGCGGTGGTAATATCTTTCGCCTGAACAAGGCCAGTTCCATTGCAATTTAAACAATCAAATAAATGTCCCTTAGGACGAACTGGAGGTGTACCTTCGCTTTGTTTTTGTTCAAATTCATCCAACTGACGCTGATACTGAAGTCGCATTTTTTTGCGTGGTCTTTTATTTTTTTGACCAAGCCCTTGGCACTGCTGACAAATGGTCCAATTAATTTCTTCGTTGTTCAACTTTATAAGTTCCTGTTTATTTGACCTGATTTTAACTTCACTTTTGCGGAAAAATCGTGTTAACAACTCATGTTAGAGTTAAATGCCAAGCGGTACATTTCACTAAGGCTATAACAATTAAATGGCTTACTATATCGTTGCAATTAATAATAGCAGTAATTATTTAGCCATAATTTTGCAAGAAAAACTGATGGGCTAGGATTTTAGACTGCTTTTTATCAAGAAGACATTCATTTGATGAAAACATTAACGCTATAGCGAATAAATAGTGAATAAACAGTGGGTATATAGATTCAAGATCCCATATTCAATATTCAATATTCAATAAATACACCACTTAACGTAGCGACTTGTAATTGTAATCGTATAATATGTTACCTTTATTTTAGCGTTCAGCTGAGCATGTATAGTACCAACGCCAATGGTAGAGTAATTAATAGCCGATTAAATTAGCAGTCGATAGTGTTTATTCTTGCCCAGTTTTACATATTTTTTGAATGAGCATTGAAACCGACAACGCAATTAATAAGCCCATAAAAAAATAGATGGCGATTAAGTACTTCCCTAAATCAGATGCTTGTATTTCACCATTAACTAATACACATTCACCTTTGCTGTAATTGAAGCTACCACCATTATCTAAGCATTGATCAACCAAAAAGAAATCATTAACTAACCAAATAGCAACAAAACTAATGATGACACCGATAAACTGTGGGATAGAATTTTTTTTCATAAGTTCCTAAAGACATAACAGAAGGTCAAGTAACACGTCATTGTTGATAATAGTGTAATACAAAATGAGGCTCGAACGATAATTATCCCTGCTTCTTTATAGACTTATTTAATTTATCTTGCTTTAGGTATTGAATAAGTTCCAACAACATGTGCAACAGGGTTTACATCACCTTCGGAGTATAAGGATACCTCTCCAACAATGAGTGACTTCCCTATTTTTAGTAAGGTACATTTACCAATAATATCTTTGCTTGAAGAGGGTTTTCTCAGAAAGTTAATGGTTAGGCTGGTGGTCACAGCAAGAGAAACGATGCCTATTTCACCAAGAATAGCCACATATAGAGCACAATCGGCAACGGTCATTAACACGGGGCCAGATACAGTTCCACCTGGCCTTAATTCATCAAAACCTACGGTATGCCTTATTATTGCTGATTGTTCTCCAACAGCTTCAACAATGCATTTGGCCTGTGGAAACTCTGTTCTCATAAAGTCTGTTACTTCTTGCTTAGTCGCCAAGATAGTTCTCCAAAAAACACTAAACTAAAGGCAAATAATACTGACTGTAAGATGTCTAAAAGCCACTACTTCGGACATATTTAAAGCGGTTTCGCCCTTACTTTTGTAAATTATTATGGTAGTAAAAATTAACAATTATTTTTAAACGATTCGATGAAGCGCACAAATTTTGTTATCTGAGGGATCACGTAAATAAGCAAGATAAATCTTACCTATCGTTCCATCTCTTACACCTGGAAGGTCTTCACACGCACGACCACCATTAGCAACACCCGCTGCGTGCCATGCATCAGCAATAGCGGTACTATCAGCTGCGAAACCAATAGTAGAGCCATTACCATGACTAGCAGGCTTACCATCTATCGGCTTACTTAGCGCAAAAACTCCGTTTTTGGTAAAATAAAAACAACGACCTTTGGCGTCAATTACACCAGGCTCGTGGCCCATGGCACCAAGAATGGCATCATAAAAAACCTTTGATTGTGCGACATCATTTGCGCCGATCATTATATGACTAAACATTTTTTCTCCCTATTAATATTAATCAGGCCATTAAAGGCCACTGAACTTGTCGGCTATAATATTTATTTTTTAGTTAGCCAATTTAATAAGACAATTGAGTACTACCTTATCTTTTACTGACTTATAAAAAAAGCCTTTAATGACGTATTATCGACACAAAAGGCTTTGTTATTATTACCTATAGCCATCTTTCTTATTGGCCATATTAGCGATACAAAAAACTAATAATATTTTATGTACTTACTAACGCCGCTGACTTAATAGGTAAATCTCGTACTCTAACTCCTGTTATCTGAAAAATAGCATTGGCGATAGCGGGCGCTATTGACACAACACCAGGCTCACCTAAGCCAACAGGAAACTCTTCGCTTTCAACAAATTCAATATCAAGCTCAGGTACATCATTCATTCTTAATGGAGTGTAAGTGTTTAAGTTAAGATTACTTACTTGACCATTTTCTATCGGACTTTGTTCGTGTAATGCTAAGCTTGTTCCCCATAGCATTGACCCTTGTACTTGAGCTAAAGCGCCATCAGGATGAATAATAACGCCGGCATCAGCAATCATAGTCAGTTTCTTAACCGTGATTTTGCCAGAGCTAGGTTCGACATGTACTTGAGCGGCACAAGCCATCCAAGCCGGCATGGTACGTTCTTGTCCCGCACTTATCGCAACACCAATCGCTTCGTTTTTTCCTAACTTAACATTGGCGGTCTTTTCTTTTAGCCTAGTTAATACGTGAGCTAAACGCTTAGCACCACCAACACTTTCTGGTGCTTTACCCGCTTGCTTTCCTAAACCATCAAGCATGGATAAACGAAAATCAATAGGGTCCATTTTACTTTGATGCGCTATTTCATCAATAAATGATTCTAATCCCCAAACAATCCAACCCTGCCCTACGGATCTTAACCAACCAGGCAACATAGTTTGTTGTGCTAGGCTATTGTTAGCCACGCGCACACGATGGTTTTCCATGCTGTACCAATGATCTGCACCACTGGTGGAAAACATATCGACACGAATTTTTTTATCTAGACTTTCAGGCATAAACCCTGGCGCCATTGATAAGGTTGGCCAACCTGCAGCAAGTGCGTGTTGCATGCCAGTAAATTTATTTTTTTGATCAAATAACGCTTGAAACGAAACAACCGAAGGCGATCTTGGTTGGTCAAATCTAGAGTCATCTTCTCGGGTAAAGACCATTTTTACCGGTTTGCCAATGGCTTTAGCCGTTAATACAGCTGGAATCGCATAATCGCCAAATAAACGACGACCAAAGCCACCGCCTAAGTATTGCTGATGCATAACAACATTTTCATCTGAAACTTGTAGCGCTTTAGCGATCGCTGGCAAAGTTAACGACTGCCATTGATTACCGGTATAAACATGCCACAGACCATTTTTTTCTTCTACCGTTGCGTTAACTGGCTCCAAAGCAAAATGCAACGCGGTATGGGTGCGGTAAACAGCATTAATAGATTTATCTGCTTTAGCACTCGCCGCTGAAAAGTCGCCGTCATTAATAAACAACCCACCTTCGTTTTCATCAGCAACTAAACGCTCACCTTCTTTAATAATATCTTGCTCGCTAACTTTGGCTGTTTTACCCGCTTGATAGCTTACTTTTAACGCATCGCCGGCTTTAATCGCGCCGTAATAAGTATCAGCCTCGACACTCACCCAGCCCTGAATGTTTTCACTTGGGTCTTGCAAAATATGATAGCCAAAATAACCTTTAACCTTTTTAGCCGCACTATCATCAACATTGGTGACCTTAGTGCCATAACGTGTTGGTGGAACAATAGGTCGAGCATAAACCATCCCTTCCAACTCAACATCAATACCATAAACCGCCGAGCCATTGGTTTTATCGGGAATATCGAGGGCTAAACTAGGCTTGCCAACTAATGTTCTTTTACTGGCTGGTTTTAAGGGTAAGGCATCAATCTCTTTTGGTGTAAAGACACGATTAAAGGTGCCCTGAGTGACAATTTCACCAAAACTTAACGATTGTTCTTGATAAATTACTGCACCATTTTCAACACGACATTGCTCTGCTGGGCAATTCAATATTTTTGCCGCGGCTTCTATTAGCGCAATACGACCGGCTGCCCCAGCCTGAGAAAGTGGCTTAAACGTTTGAAATACTGACCAAGAGCCGCCCGTGACCATATAACCCCATTTAGGGTCAGTGTCTACATGAGTAATAGAGACTTTAGACCAATCTGCGCCTAACTCATCCGCCACAACACGTGCGAGTGCCGTACCAATATGCTGCCCCATTTCTGCCTTAGCAATATTAATGTTCACATCGCCCTGTGGGTTAATTTCAAACCATACAGTTGGCGAAAACAATTTATTTTTCAGGGTTTCTTGTGGGCTTTGCCCGATATTCGCGGCGCTAGCTAGGGGGGCGAAAGCCATTAATAATGTACTACTGACCGTACCAACTAAAAAACGACGGCGAGATAAGCTGACATTGTTTTTTGCATCTTTAATATTTTGCATTGTCATACGCCTTTATGATTGTTGGGTTGAAGAGCGTGGATCAAACGTTTGTACATCGGCTGACATAACATCTGCTGCACTTTTAATGGCGCTTTGAATACGGATATAGGCCATACAACGACATAAATTTCCGCTCATATGATCAACAATTTCTTGGTCACTTGGCGAAGTATTACTGGCTAGCAAAGTTGCGGCCTGCATAATTTGTCCAGATTGACAGTAGCCGCACTGAGGTACTTGTTCATCGATCCAGGTTTGCTGCAATGGATGATTGTTGTCTAAACCTTCAATCGTGGTGATATTTTTATTTGCGGCGGCTATTAATGGAAAAGAGCAGGTTCTGATCGCCGCACCATCGATATGTACAGTACAAGCACCACACATTCCAATACCACAGCCAAATTTTGTGCCTTTAAAGCCAAATTCATCACGGATAACCCATAATAAAGGCGTGTCTTCCTCTGCAGTAGAGGAAACATTTTTCCCATTTAACTTGAATGCAATCATAACTTTCTCTCCAAAACTGAGCTAAAAAATTATCAACTCATCTATTTATTAAGTACACCACTTATTAAAGTAGCTGATTTTTATTTCTGATTATCTCTGTATTAACAGATTGAATTATTTTCAACAGCGCAAACTTCTACCTTAAGATAAACTTTGAACAACTTATTGATAATTATATAATGATGCGTTTATTTATAGTTAACTTATGCCTAAAAAATCAAAAGTTTGAGCAATAATATTTATTACTACCTTCATAGGTTAGCACCTTAGGTTTATTTTTCCTCATTAAGGGAAAATATTAAACTAAGCTAAGCGTTCGCCATCAGAATTAGCGCTGTTTTCGACGGGACCGCTATCACCAAAAAGGTACAATAGTACAAAATTACTATTATTGTAGTCACTTAGTTTAAGAATGTCGCATACGATCGAACCCTATAACTGTACTATTGGGCTATTTCGGTACTATTGAGCTTTCGTGCGATGCTGCACAGTGATGTGGATCAATCCCACTTAACCCTTGGGATTATCGGTTGTATGAATGAGGCGGTTAAACGATTATCAATGGCGATGTGCATTAATGTTAAGCTAAGACGCTAACTTTTCAATAATGGTCAGCTGAGTGCTGATTAAAAACATGCATTAAGTGATGGGTGGCTTCTTTGCTGCTAACTGAACAAAATAGTATCGACCTAAGATCACCGTTAAAATACCACCAAGCACTAAAGCGGATGACTCAACCAAACGTAATGTAATCAGTTCATTGGCAAACACTATTCCGCCTGCAGCAGCAATAACAGGTACAAACAACTGCACAACAGCGGCTTGTGTAACAGAGAGTCCCCGCAGCGCTATATACCAAACAAAATAGCCTATGCCAGAAGCTATACCACCAGACAATACCGCAAGTAATATCCCCATTGGTGTTATATGAGCATCATTAAGTCCAAAAATTATCAGTATTAAAATAAAAGGAGATGTTCTCATAAAATTATAGGCGGTATCACTAAGTGGATTTTTAGATGTTCTGCCAGCAAGGGTATAAAGTCCCCAAGCAATACCTGAAACAGCCATAAGTATAAAGCCTTTAAATGATGGTGTTACTAGGCTCGGCACGATTAAATAAACAAAGCCAGAAAATGCAATAATGAGTCCTACCCATTCAGTAAAATGAAGTTTATTACCTGAAATTACACTCGCCATAATCATCGTTATTTGTACTGCGCCAAATAAAATCAGTGCGCCTGTTCCTGTATCTAATGAGATATAGCCAAATGAAAAAGCGATAGCATAAATAAAGAGCATACCTGCCGCCAACCAACTGCCTTTAGATTTAGGTTTTATTTCATTTGATTTACGTGTTAGTTGCAGCACAATAATTAATATAATAATGCCCGAAAGAAGCCGTATAATCGTAAAACTGCTTGCGTCAATGGCATTATCACCTAATGCTAACCTACATAGCACAGAGTTTGCCGCAAATGCTAAAAGGGCAAAAATAGTACTCGCAATAATTTTTATAAAATTGATGTTCAAAAAAAATCCCACTTAAAAACACTAGATTACTGACTTAGGTAATATCTTGGCTGCAATTAGCCAGTAAATCTCCCTTATACCATTGTGCACAAGGGAGCAGCCATTATAAAGTAACCGGATTATGTTTGTTTAGAAATTGAAGCACTTTTTCATGATATATAATTCGGTTGTCAAACTTATAAAAATTATGCCCTTCATTTTCAATTTCAAACCATTCGTACGACTTGTTATGCTTCTTTAATTGCTTAAGTAATACTTCTGCTTGCTCTAAAGGTGTTCTGTCATCCTTGGTGCCATGTACTAATAAAACGGGTGCTTTTAATAAATTAATCTTATGAATCGGTGAATGGGCTTTTTGGATGTTTTCTAGACCGACTCTTTTAATTAATACTTTCGCTACCTCAGGCTCTTCGTGATCAACCAATAATGGCAAGTCATAAACCCCTGATCGAGCAATAGTACACTTAAACAGATCAGGTTCAATAATGCTGCTTTGAATAGCACTATAACCGCCAAAACTTGCGCCCATGATGCAGAGACGGCTTTTATCTATGTATTTTTTGTCGACCAAATAATTGATGCCATCTAAAATGTCATACTGAATTTTATCTCCCCATTGGCCAAAACCTGCGGCTTCAAATTTCCAACCTAAACCTGTTGAACCACGATAGTTAACCTGAACCACTGCATAGCCTCTCGAAGCTAATAATTGAACTTCTGGATTAAATCCCCAATAATCTCGAGCATGTGGGCCACCGTGAACTAAAACAACAGCAGGTACTGCGGCAGTAGTCGTTTTTGTTGGTAAGGTTATATATCCTTGGATGGGGGTGTTATCTCTCGCGTTAAATTTAAACGAGTATTGCGGATGTAATTTTTTAGTATCAATACCCTTCTTGCTATGTGCAACGTAACTCAACTTATTTGTTTCACGGTCAAATAAATACCATAAGGTCGGTTGAATGTCGCTCGAAAGAGAGATTAAGGCTTTGGTCTCAAATGTCTTATCCCAGCTAACGTTAATGTGATAACCGGCAAATTGTCCTAAGAAGTCCGAAAGTTTTTCAGCCATAGGATGCTTTTTATCTAAAATTTTATATTGCGGGTACTCGTCAAAGTAAGAGACGGCAAAAGGTCTACCTTGATTATCTAAGTAAAGCCATTTGGTATCATAACCATCCACGGTATATAACGTCGATAATTGCTCAGTTTTTGGATTAAATAAACAAATAGAAATAGTATCGTTACCACAATAATCACTTACCACTAGTTGCTTTTGATCTTTATAAGTACTGATAATAGATAAGCTAGCGCTTGCATTTTTAGGTTTATAGTACAACCAAGACTCATCATCAAAATCATAACGCGCGATAGTAATATCATCATCTTCCGTGTTGCTGCTAAGCCATAACTCTTGGCTTTCATCGAAGTAATCTAGCTGAGTCGTTTGATGGTTTGCCTTGCTGTCTTCAATTTTTGCTAACGTTTCTATTTGACCCTCATATATATTTAACTTAAAAACCCACATACCTTTATCATTATATTGTGACGTTGAAATAATGATATGTTCGGGGTCATCCTTTAACATGCTGATTATTTCAGGATGCGCCAAATGTTTTTCGTAATCGTGGTCTTTAGTGCCTTTTTTTATTTTTCCTCGACGAACAAGTGAACGGACACCAAAAATAAAGTCACCTTCATCTTCATCTATATTGATGCTATAAATTTCACCATAGTAGCCCTTCCTCTCTTGATTTCTTTTTTTACTGGCAAGAAAAACCAGTAATCTTTCATTATTTGCCCATCGGTATTGACCGACACTGTCTTTATTGGCAAAGGAAATTTGATTAATCGCTTTCATCGTATCAACAGCAACGATGATAAGAACAGGCGTCCCTTTTTGATCTTGGATCAAAGCAAGATGTTTACCATCGGGGGATAAACTAACATCACGGTAATCGTCTTCCTCAAAGAGTGTATTAATATCGAGGTTTTTTACCGCTAGTTTGTTTTCTATATTGTTATTTTCCAACGCGATAGCCATGGAACAGTAACTGAAAAACATGAAAACTAAGGTCAGTATTTTTTTTGTTTGGGGATACACAGAACATCCTTTTATTATTATATTTCTGTTTATTATATCCTTGCGTTTTAATAAAGGGCAATATTTATTCGACAGTTTTACCATAGCCTTTATAGCTAACTTATTATAATAAAATGAGTTTTTATTAAGCATCCCTAACGCTTGCTTGGATAAAACGGTGAGGTAATAAATAGCAGAAAATTTTCTGGCTTTACCGACAAGCCAAGTAACAGTAACTCAAACGGTTAAAGCACAAAATTATTGCATGAACATGCCTCAATAAATGGCTTTTATTTAATTTTTCACCTACACTTTTGATGAACCAACTCAAATAATAATACGACTACTTTGTATTATTATTACTCTTCCATATTCCATTTAGTTGTTGGCGGTTGTCATGGATGAACAATCATATAAAGGAAGCCAACATGACTAAAAATCTAAAAGTAATATTATTTTATTTTGTACTATTAACCTTGTTCTTAATGTTAGGTTGGGTGTCAGTACCGGTAAGTGCAGAAGAAAAATCAGTAAAAAACATTGCTAATGTGTGGTTATTTGTACCAAAACCAGGACAAATAGCTAATTTTGAACAAGCGTTTATAGACCACATTGCCTATCGAAAATTAATGAAAGACCCACGAAGCTGGTCTGTTTATCAAGCTGATATGGGGGCAAATATGGATGCTTACATCGTTCGGTCTTGTTGCAATACTTGGTCAGAGCTTGATGATTACCGTCAGTGGAACATTCAAGCGAAAGCCTCTGAAAACTGGCGTAAAAATGTCAGCAAATATATTTCTCATTATGAACACCACCGCGCTGAAAATGATCTAAACAACAGTCATTGGCCAGCAGATGTTACTTATAAATATATCGGTGTTAATACCTATCAGCTGAAGTTAGGACACAGCGAAGCTTTAGAAAAAGATAAGAAAATAATCAGTGATGCGGCTAAAAAAGAAAATTGGCCATATAATTGGTTATGGTATGACAGAGTCAATGGCACACTTGAAATGAGTCTGGCTATTCCTTACATGACTTATGGAGCTATGGCGCCACCAGATATTAAGTTTAGTAAATTACTAGCTAAACATTTAGATAGCCCAAAAAAAGCTAAAAAAGTACTGCAAAGATGGTCATCACACTTTGATGAAATTTCTTATAACATTTACATATTACGTGAAGATTTATCGATGTAAGGTATTTGATGACTAGGCGCCGAATGAAAGTGCGTATAGAGCGAATAAAAAAGCGTCTTTGGTAACAACTAAAGACGCTTTTATTTTATAAAGACTATTTATTTCACTATATTAAAGCTCACTGTATTAGAGCTTAATAACGGCCATCTTATCCTGAGACATATCATGCATAGTGTAAGCTATGCCTCCGGTATTATATCCTGAACTTTTTCGCCCAGCGAAAGGCATCCAATCAACCCTAAAGGCAGTATGGTCGTTGACCATTACAGCTGTAGCGTCTAATTCCTGTATCGCCTTCATCGCAACATCAAGATTTTTGGTAAACACCGATGCCTGAAAAGCATAGTCTAGTGAATTAGCCTGAGCAATAGCCTGGTCAATGTCATCATAGCCATAAACACAAATGACTGGACCAAAAACTTCCATGTTAGAAACTTTTGCATCAACTGGCGGTTCAAGCAGTACTGTTGGCGCATAAGTAGTATCACCCAAGCGTTTACCGCCGGTAACAAGTGTTGCGCCACCAGTCACGGCTTCATTAACCCACTCTTCAACACGATCGACTTCTTTGGGACGAATTAATGGCCCACATTCGGTTGTTTCATCAATAGCGTTACCGACAACGAGCTTTTCAGCGCCATCAGCTAGCATTTTTGCAATGGCTTCAGCTTTATTTCGAGGCGCAAAAATACGTTGTACAGAAACACATACTTGCCCCGAATGATAAAAACCACCTTTGAGCAAACTCGGGATCATTGCTGCAATATCGGCACTTTCTTCGATAATAACCGGGGCAACGCCACCATGCTCTAATGCACAGCGTGTTCCTGGCGCTAATTTAGAACGTAACATCCAACCAATTTTGGCTGATCCAATAAAACTAAAAAAGGCGACGCGAGGGTCAGTGATCATTCTTTCAGACGTTGATGTCTCGCACGTAATAAAGCGACACCACTGAGGTGGTAATCCCGCTTCGTGCATAATATCAACGAACACCTGACAAGATAATGGTGTATCTCGAGCCGGTTTAACTAACACCGGACAACCTGCAGCTATCGCAGGAGCTACTTGATGAACAATTAAATTTAGTGGGTGATTAAAGGCTGAAACAGCAACCACAACTCCAATAGGCTCTTTACTGGTAAAAGCAATTCGCCCTGCTCCGGCTTCAGTTAAATCCATCGGTATTTGCTTACCCGTTAATGCCGATATTTCTTTTGCGCAAAGCTCTACACCATCGATAGCTCGGGTAACTTCTACACGAGCATCGACCAGCGGCTTTCCGCCTTCACTTGCGATGAGTAACGCTAATTCATCAGCTCGTTGTGAGATTAACACCGCCGCTTTTTTAAGAATACTTATCCGCTTAAAGGCAGGTAGCCATTGCTTACGATCTTTGAAGAGTTGCTGGGCAGTCTCTAAATATTCATCAATTTTATCCCACGTTACCGTTGGAACTGAACCTACATAAGTTTGGTCATAAGGGTTAACCACATCGAGTGTTTCAGCGGTACTATTTTTGTCTAAGTCGGCCATAATCTGCTCTTTATTAAGTTAAAAAATGCTTGCTGACAAGCGATATTAAGACAAAAGGTTTATATTAAACAAACCTTTGCTGCCAATTCATCAATCAATACCCTTTGATTCTCAGAGTAATCAACGGGTAGTTCAACAAGATGAACACCTCCCGCTGAGAATGCTTTTTCATAGGTAGCAATAATATCTTCAGCAGAGGTAACTCTGTGCCCGGTTGCCCCGTAACTTTCTGCGTATTTAACAAAATCAGGGTTATTAAATTCCAAGCCCCAATCTGCAAAGCCAGAGCTGGCTTGCTTCCAACGGATCATTCCATAAGAGTTATCATTTAACACGGTGATCACTAGGTTCAAGCCTAAACGAATTGCTGTTTCTAATTCTTGTGAATTCATCATAAAACCGCCATCCCCGCATATTGCCATCACACGTCGGTCAGGGTTTAACATTGCTGCCATCATACCTGATGGCAAACCAGCGCCCATTGTAGCGAGGGCATTATCGAGTAATACCGTATTAGGTTGATATGCTTTATAATTACGGGCAAACCAAAGTTTGTACATACCGTTATCTAAGGCGATGATATCTTTTTCACCCATGACTTTTCGAATGTCTGCAACAAAGCGCTGAGGAATAATAGGAAAGCGATTATCGTCAGCTCCTTCTTCAAGATGCTCATCTATGGCGAGTTTTACCTTATCAAAATAACTTCTATCAAACTTTACTTCTCCTGCTAACTTATCTTTTAAAGCAGTCACAGACGCCGCGAGATCACCAATAATTTCTGATTGAGGAAAATATACTTGATCAACTTTCGCAGATTTATAGTTAACATGAATAACTTTTTTACCCCCTTGCTCCATAAAAAACGGCGGTTTTTCAATAACATCATGTCCAATATTAATAATTAAATCTGCACGTTCAATCGCACAATGTAAATAATCACCCGATGATAACGCTGCAGTGCCTAAAAAGAGACTTGAGCGTTCATCAACAACTCCTTTTCCCATTTGAGTGCCAAAAAAGGGAATACGTGTTGTGTGAACAAGATCACACATTGCCTCTCGAACATTTTGACGATTCGCGCCCGCTCCAATAAGTATTAACGGCATTTTAGCGGCCTTTATTAACGTAACCGCTTCCTCGAGTGCCACCTCATTAGGACCTGCATAATGACGTTTATGGGGTGTCATAATCCCTGCCGTACAATCTTCAGCAGCAATATCTTCAGGCAACTCTAATAATACAGCACCCGGGCGCTCTTCTTCACTGAGACGGAAAGCTTCACGCACTAATGACGGAATCGTATTGCCATGGACAATTTGTTTAGACATTTTGCAAATGGGGTCAAACAAGCCAACTACATCAATAATTTGGAACTGGCCCTGCTTAGATTTTTTAATTGGCTTTTGTCCGGTGATCATAATTAAGGGCATACCACCTAAGTGAGCATAGGCCGCAGGTGTAGCTAAATTTGTTGCTCCTGGACCTAGTGTTGCCAAACAAACGCCCGCTTTATTAGTCAAGCGTCCATAAGTTGCCGCCATAAATCCTGCGCCTTGTTCATGGCGAGTTAACACTAATTTTATCGACGACTTGCGAAGGGACTCGAGCATATCGAGGTTTTCTTCGCCGGGAACAGCAAAGATATGATCGACCCCTTCGGCTTCTAATGCTTGCACAAATAAATCGGATGCTTTTATTTTGTCATTTTCGTTCATAGTTTTCCCTCATTAGTTTGTACACAATGCTTTATAAAACTTTACCCAACTACCCTACCATCAATGAGACTTAAAAGTACGGGCGCTATTTTAAAACGCCATAACCTCGATGAATATTAGGGTGATTGCTAAACTATTTTTATCGCCACTATTTTATCGATGACGATCGCCATAAATAAAACAGCGTTGGTAAAACCAGTAATGTTAAAATAACCGCGCTCAACATACCGCCAACCATAGGTGCGGCAATACGACTCATCACTTCAGAGCCCGTACCTGTGCCATATAAAATAGGGAGTAAACCAACAATAATAGCAGCAGCAGTCATCATAACAGGACGAACACGCATCCCAGCGCCATGTAAAACAGCCTGTAGTACATCTTCTTTTTTAGTGATGATACCTTCTAAGCGGTGTTCACTTAGCATCGATTGGTAAGCCTGATTGAGGTACACCAACATAATAACCCCAATCTCTACAGCAACACCGGCTAACGCAATAAAACCAACGCCAACAGCAACTGAGAAGTTAAAGCCTTCTAAGTACATTAACCAAATGCTTCCTACCATCGCAAAGGGTAAAGTTCCCATAATCATCGCCACTTCAATAACGTTCCTAAAATTCAGATAGAGTAAAATAATAATAATAAATAAAGTTAATGGCACCACATAAGTCAGCTTAGCTTTAGCACGTTGCATATATTCATATTGTCCAGCCCAAGTAATAGAGTAGCCAGCAGGCAAGATTAATTTATCAGCAATCACCTGTTGCGCCGCTTCAACGTAGGTTCCGACATCAACGCCATCAATATCAACAAAAGCCCAGCCATTGAGTCGGGCATTTTCAGATTTAATGCCCGGAGGTCCATTTTCTACAATGATATTGGCAACATCACCTAACGAAATACGTTGTCCGTTTGGCGTCACTATGGGCAGTGAAGATAATTGTTCAGGCGAATCACGATAATCTTGTGGATAGCGTAAATTAACGGGATATCGCTCTAAACCTTCTACCGTTTTAGTAACATTCATTCCACCAATAGCCGTTGCTACCACTTGTTGAATTTCTGCGATATTTAGGCCATAACGAGCAGCTTTTGCGCGCTGGATATCTATTTTAATATAACGGCCACCGGCAACTCGCTCTGAATAAACGGACGCTGTGCCGGGAACTTCGGCTAAAATGACTTCTATTTGCTGACCTATTTCTTGAATAACGTCCAGTTGTGGCCCCGCTATTTTTATGCCTACCGGTGTCTTAATACCGGTTGCCAACATATCAATACGCGTTTTAATAGGCATAACCCAAGCGTTGGTTACTCCGGGTAGTTTGACTAACGCATCAAGTTCTTTCTTTAAGCTCTCTGTGGTTACGCCCTCTCGCCATTGGTCATGAGGTTTTAACTGAATAAAAGTCTCTATCATAGTCAGTGGCGCAGGATCTGTTGCGGTTTCAGCTCGACCAACTTTACCAAACACGGTTTGTACTTCGGGGACGGTTTTAATCAATTTGTCGGTTTGTTGAAGAAGTTGACGAGCTTGACCAATAGAAATCCCTGGATAGGTTGTCGGCATATACATCAAGTCACCTTCATCAAGTGGTGGAATAAATTCGCTACCAATTTTATCCAATGGATATATGCCAATAGCCAACACAGCTAATGCCGCAACTAAAGTGATTTTTGGAAAATGTAAAACCTTCTTCAAGGCTGGCATATAAATAAAGGTCAGAAATCTATTAACCGGATTTTTATGCTCTGCTAACACTTTACCGCGAATAAAATAGCCCATAAGTACCGGAACTAAGGTAATAGCTAACGCCGCAGAAGCCGCCATAGCATAGGTTTTAGTAAAAGCGAGTGGAGCAAACATTCGTCCTTCTTGTGCTTCTAAAGTAAATACCGGCACAAAACTGACAGTAATAATTAATAAGCTAAAAAATAATGCCGGCCCAACTTCACTGGCTGATTCTGTGACGATTTGCCAGCGATTTTCTTTTGTTAAGGGTGTTTTTTCCATATGCTTATGCATATTCTCTATCATGACAATGGCGCCATCAATCATCGCACCAATAGCAATAGCAATACCGCCCAACGACATAATATTCGCGTTAAGCCCTTGCAAGTGCATAATGATAAAAGCGGTTAATATACCTACCGGTAAACTAATAATTGCCACTAAAGAAGAGCGAACATGAAACAAGAAGATAATACACACTAATGCGACTACCCCAAATTCTTCGAGCAACTTGTAGGCTAAATTATCTACTGCACGTTCAATTAAGGCAGAGCGGTCATATACAGGTACTATCTCAACGCCTTCGGGCAAACCTTTTTTGAGTTTTTCCAGTTTATCTTTAACACGATTAATGACTTGCTGTGCGTTTTCGCCAAAACGCATCACCACAATACCACCAACAACTTCACCTTCGCCGTTCAACTCAGCAACACCACGACGCATTTGCGGACCTGTGCCTATATCGGCAACATCTTTTAATAACAGCGGTGTTCCCTTCTCGTTAACCCCTAGCGGAATGTTTTCTAAATCACTGACACTTTTAATATAACCTGTTGTCCTGATCATATACTCGGCTTCTGCCATCTCAACAACTGATGCACCTATTTCCTGATTACCTTGTTTAATGGCCTGTTGTATATGAGAGAGAGGTATACCAAAAGCACGCAGTTTTTCTGGGTTAATTTGTACTTGATATTGTTTAACCATGCCACCAATAGCAGAAACTTCCGAAACGCCAGGCACGGTTTGTAACTCAAATTTTAAGAACCAATCTTGTAAACTCCGTAATTGGCTTAAATCATGTTGACCAGTTTTATCGGTTAGGGCATACAAATATACCCAGCCCACGCCTGTAGCATCGGGACCCAATTGAGGGCGAGCATCACTGGGTAAGTTTGGGGCAACTTGACTTAAATACTCAAGAACTCTTGAACGTGCCCAGTAAAGATCGGTATCTTCATCAAAAATAACGTAAACATAAGAGTCACCAAAAAATGAATAGCCTCTTACCGTAACTGCGCCGGGCACGGACAACATCGCTGTAGTAATGGGATAAGTAACTTGGTCTTCAACAACTTGTGGCGCTTGACCCGGATAACTTGTTTTTATGATGACTTGCACATCAGATAAATCTGGTAGTGCATCAATAGGCGTTTTGCTGACAGAATATAAACCAGCAGCCACCAGTAATAATGTAGCAAGTAAGACAAAAAATCGATTACCAACAGACCATCGAATAATAGCAGTGATCATCATTATTTCCTTTCGTCGTTAGTCATGTTATTTGTATCGACACCAGGTGCCGACATTGCCATAGCACTAACAATAATAAAATTACCCGCGCGAATTTCAAAGGTAAACATCACATAGGCATTGATTGAAAATAAGGTCATATCAACCTTTTCATCGACAATAAAATCGACTCTATCGGCTTCTCGATCCCATTTCACAATGGCTTCTCGGTCGATAGTCACCATTCGATGATTTACCATGGTCGAAATAACGGTACCATTGACTGTTGCAGAGGAAACACTCTCTTTGATAACGTGGTCATTGCTATCACTCATCGTCATCGCATTTGAGTCATTTGAGTCAGACGTTGTTTGTTCCAGCTGATAATGCATACGTTTAAAGTCAGAAGATTTACTCGATTCAGAATCCAATAAGAATTGTGCCGAGCTCACGACTTTATCGCCATCAGTAAGGCCGGTTAGTATTTCAACACTGTCACTGCCATAACGCCCAACAGAAACCTCAACTGACTTAAAACTGCCTTCTCCTAATGCCAAAACAACTCTGTCTTGATTACCCGTGCGAATTAACGCTTCTTTAGGAATAATGAGTGTTCGTTTATCACTTGTTGTATCTATGGCAATTTCTGCAAACATATTAGGCTTAAAGTCACCCGCTTCATTATTAAAACGTAAACGTACTTTCACAGTACGTGTTTTAGCATCAAGTATTGGGTAAATATAGTCCACTTGTCCCTGCCATTTTTGACCCGGTAAATAATCAAGTGTCATGGTAACGGGTAACGCGGTTTTAACTAAACTTGCTTGCCTTTCAAACACCTCAGCCTCAACCCAGACTTCTGATAAATTAGCTACCGACATTAATGTTGTACCTGGCTTTACAAAAAAACCTTCACGGATATTTAGACTTTCAACAACACCGGTTTGTGGTGAATAAAAAGTTATTTTTTGTTGTACTTTTCGCGTTTTCTTTAGTTCTTTAATCGCTAGTTTAGGTAACTGTAGTGCTGATAATCTATTTTCTGCCGCATTAATTAATCGATTATTTTTTCTCTCTAATGCCAGCAATAGCTCTTCTTGGGCATTAACTAACTCAGGAGAATAAATATCATATAATGGCTGATTTTTTTTAACTGGATCTCCAACAGCTTTCACATAGAGCTTCTCAATCCACCCTTGTACACGAGGGTGAATATGAACAAGCTTATCTTCGTTATAAGTAACATAACCAACGGTATTAATTTGGCTATTGAGCTTTTTATATTGAACATTTACCGTGCGTACGCCTAAATTATTAACAACATCAGGTGAAATACGAATGGTGCCGGGACCTTCATCGGGTCCTTTGCCACCGTCATCGTAAACGGGTACTAAATCCATGCCCATCGGTGATTTACCCGGTTTATCTTTGATATAATTGGCATCCATTGGTGCGACCCAATAAAGTGGCACTTTCTCTTTAGACGTAACATCCGATACTGAGTTACTGCCCGAAGTGATAAGTTTAGTGAGAGCAACAGTCAGCATCCCACCAATAATAATGCCAAGAACTAATGGTTTAGCGTATTTTGTTGAGGTAGATGTGCTCATTGTTTTTCTCCCGAAATAATCGTATTTCGTCTACTTTTGTCTAAAGCCAGTTTGCTATTTTTGTTTTGTATAGCGACCGAATTGGCACCGCCAATAAAAAGATAATTAAGCTCAAGCCTTATCTTCTGCTCTTCTACATTAAGTGTTAGCTCGTCGATTTCAGCGTTTAGCACGGCAATACGTGAGCGAACAACTTCTGAAAAGTCGCCATCATCATTGGTATAAGCAGTCAAAGAGGCTTCTGCTTGGTCATGTATTTGTGGTAATAGTTTATTTTTATATAAATTTTGTCTGTCATTTAAGCGCAATAGTCTTCCTTTGGCGCTCGAGTAAGCACCTAGCAGTTGTCTTAGTAACAGTAACTTTTCGGTTTTCACTGCTTCTGCTTGAGATATCGCCGATTGAACTTCTTTGTCTTGTCGGTTTTCAGTAAAAAGGGGGATGTCAAAAGTTACGCCTATAGAGAATAAATCGGCGCGACTTCCTCCCATAGCATCATCGCCACGATAGCCATAACTTGCATTTACACCCCATTCAGTTTTATATTTTTGCTGCGCCAAATTTATCCCTGTTTTGGTCGCAGTCACCTTCTTATCGACAGCAATAACCGCCGGGTGATTTGAAAAATATGGCAGCAACTCTCCTGGTGTAAGCCAATTTTCTTTCAAAACTAAGTGACTATTCATTAACTCTATTTGCGGTAATTGATGACTGACTACAATATCATGTGAAGAAAAGTCAGTTAGTAATGACGCTTCATCTATTGTACTACCCGTCTTATAAAATGTGTTTAGCCAGGGTAAAAGCATGCCTTCATAGTGATTTTTCTGCTGTGCTAATTTATCTAACCTGTCTTCTAAATAGGTTAATTCTAATTGCGCACGAACAATATCTTGTTGACGGGTTTTACCTAAAGCCGATGAATAGCTTGCAGTTGCTACATCAGCTAACTGTTCAAATAACGATCTGTTTTTTTCAATTAAGACAATACTTTGCTGAACTCGATAGGTGTCCAACCATAAACTTCCTACGGTAACCGCAACCTTTGATTCTCTGTCTTTACGTTGATAGGGAAACGCTTCACTTTCAATTTTTAGTTGTTGGCTTTTAATCGCTAAACTGTCGCCACGTGGAAACATTTGTGAAATAGCTACTTTAATTTGCGTCATACCTTCTTGACCAAAGTCAAAACCGTTAGTCGGTAAATTTGCCAAGCCAATTGACATTTTAGGATCAGGTAAGGTACTAGCAGCTGAGCTCATCGATTCAAGAGCGTTTTGTTGATGAACATTCCCCGTTAACCAAGGATCATTTTTTTGAGCGACCTTAACTGCCTTTATAAAAGACAATGGTGGCGGGCTCTTAACCATTTTAACATCAGAGGCGCTGGCAGAAATGACAATCAAAGCAAGCAGCCCTGCACTGTATTTTAAGTAAAACTTACTATTGATGTTGTGATTATTCATCAGCATATTCCTTAATGGAACACCGTTTGTCAGAACCCATGTTAACGGTCGCGTCACAGTAGCAAGTGCAGGCACTTTATTATCTGAGCCAACAACAAAGTCTGCCATTAATTTTGGTGTGAATTTTTTTGAAAACATAACCCCTCCAAGAGGGATATCAATTAATATTTTTGATTAATTAGGTTTTTTATCAGTGATAAGTTGTTATAACAACGCAATATCAAAAGAGCCTAATACAAGAGTAATGATATAAATGGTCCAAAATTTGGAGGCATTTATCCTGTATTTAGCTTAATATTGGTGGGCGGTACAAAGATGCTGGTTGTTGGCTTAAAGCCAAACTAGAAGAAGAAAAGATCTTAGCTGAAAAATTAGCGACAGGTCCGTTACCTGCAACACCTTTGATAAATGCGATAACCATAGAGCAACCGCCAGCAGAGCATTTACATGAAGACGTACAACAATCTTCTTTTGTATTTTCTGACTGCTCAGTTGAGTCACTAGCCATAATGTGGTCGCTGTGATCCATCATAGACATATCTTGTGGCTGCGCATTCATTACCTTCATACCTATCATTTGATAAGCCATACTAGTAGACGCCATTGCCTGACCAACAAAGGCCAAACATACGAACAATACTATTAATGTTTTAGGGAAAAGAAATCTCAAAGTAGCCAACAAAATATTATGATGATAATAAATGATTACATAACTGTTTTTTTTATTCAATAAAAAATATTAATCACTACTTTTCATCGGTGTTGATTACGGTGATTATTTTAAGTAACTTTTAAGAATAGAAATAACATCTTCTACTTCTACTAATCGTTGCTCTTTTGTCATATCCTCCGCACCTAAATGCTCTCGTAAATGAGCTTCTAGCACTTCTTTCATCAAACCATTAACCGCACCTTTTATTGCAGCAACCTGTTGCAAAACAGCCATGCAATCGGGCTCTCCTTCTAAAGCAGTCTCTAGAGCAATTGATTGGCCTTTTATTCGTCTAACACGACTAAGCAGCTTTTTATTTCCGGCGGCAGTATGTGACATAAATTTCCTTTACTTGAATTGTAGTATACTAGGGTATAGTATATTTCAAAAAATATATTGATGCTATGACTAACTGCATTAAGCAACCGATGGAGATATTTAATGAAAAAAGATAGTGGTATTCAGTGGGAACACTCGCACGATTTTGGTATTGACAGTAAGCTTCATGAAAATAAAGTAAAAATTGTTTTTTGGCTAACAACCATCATTATGGTACTTGAGATTGCTGCTGGTACATGGTCTGGTTCTATGGCTCTGCTTGCTGATGGTTGGCATATGGGCACTCATTCTGCCGCTTTTCTTATTGCTATTTTTGCTTACTCTTATGCTAAAAAGCATGCCAGTAATAAAGACTTTAGTTTTGGAACAGGCAAAGTAAACTCTTTAGGTGGTTTTGCCAGTGCAATTGCATTAGCGATTGTCGCATTGATGATGATAATTGAATCTGCTCAGCGATTGTCAGCCCCGCTATCAATTCATTTTAACGAAGCAATCGTTGTTGCAATTATAGGGTTAGTGGTGAATGTTGCCTCTGTTTTCATCTTACATGATGATCACCATCACCATGACCACAACCACGAGCACCAGCACCAGCACCAGCACGACCATACGATGAAAGCCGCCTACTTTCATGTACTGGCCGACACCCTCACCTCTTTATTAGCGATTGTTGCCTTATTGGTGGGTAAATATATTGGTTTATTATGGATGGATCCACTCATGGGGATTGTCGGTGCCATCGTTATCTTGCGTTGGTCTTATGGATTAATTAAAGAATCAAGTGAAGTACTGCTTGATAAATCGATAAAGAAATCAACCATGGATGAAATATCAGCGGTATTAAGTGAAAAAAATAGCGTGATCAACGATATTCATGTTTGGAAAATAGCAAGCGCACACCAAGCAGCAATTCTTAAAGTAACCTCTGCCGAGCCTTTAGATTCAAACGAATATGAACGTATTTTAAAAGGATTTTTACCACAGTTATCACACATATCTATTGAAATACGCCATGATCAAAGTGAATGCATGACCTAACTTGAAGCGATAAACATCGGTAATTTTATGACTTGATGATGTAATAGCGGTTAAAGTTGAAATTTACTTTTACGATGTTTCTCATCCTTAAAATTAAAATGCAGCCACATTAGCAGCCCCAAAAGGGTTGCTAATGTGAGATAAGCTTTATAACCATTGCCCATAGCATTGACAGCATATGGTTAATATCTAGCTATTAATTGATTATTAAATTTTAGCGCTAACCGCTAATGTTAATTCATTCAACAGTGCTTGCTCGTTAACAACATGAATTAAAGGAACTAGGGTATTGAATGACGTTGGTAAACATTTTACCGTGCAAGTTTGCAGCTCGGCATTGTACAAAATATAATCCCAGTAGAACTGATGAGTCACTGCAATATGCTCGATGCCATCATCATTTTCTGTGTTAGACAACCGCTCTTCTTTTGTTTGGCTCGCTTTACTCAGTAATGCTTTTATTGAAGGTCGTTTTTCAACTTGCTCTTCATTTAAAAGCAGCGTTAGCAAACTAACATTACGTTTAGTGTTTAAGACATTAAACCTTTCGGTTTTTTTAAACCAAACGAGTGCTTTTTCAAGATCTTGCTCCATGTGTAAACCATACATCATATTATAAGCAAGTTGATACATTGCACCAGGCTCACCATCTCTGGCTGCTCGGATCAGTAACTTATTGGCTAAAGGTATATTTATTTCACGCCCATGACCTCTATAATTCATGATTGCCATCGCTAAGTTTGCCAAAGACGAACCTTCTCTAGCATATGTCTTAAAAAAGTTATATTCCATTTTGCAATCGCGCTCACAATAACTATAGTTTATTGCTGATTCCGCATTGGCATTAAATAAAAAACAACCAATTAAAAATCCCGCTAATAGTTTGATACTTTTCATATTATTCCTTCATATAAAGTAAAAAAAGTTTTATAGAACCAGACTTAACTCATGGTTAAAATCTGAATAAATTTAATATACCAATATAACAATATAACAATATAACAATGGTATTTATAAATTAATTTAATTAACGACTTTTGCGTAGTAGCCATAAATAATTTAAGTGTCTGCTAGAAAATATTTTAAGCAACTATCGAGTTCTATATGGGCCTTAGTTGCCACAATTATTTTGATACCTGTAATTGCTCGCCCGGCGGTAAAAAGGTACTTATTGCACCTAAACAATTAGCGTCTTTAAATTGGCAAGATAAAACGGTAACCTGTAGTCTTAATGTAGAGCAAATAAACTTATTCGCACAGTATCAGAGAGAAAAATTGAATGATGCTAATTACCTAAAGCGGTTAAGGCAAAACTAATATTTGAGAAATAACCCTATTCAATAGACTCTTTTCGACCTTTCCCTATGATTAATGTGCGTGATACTTAAAAGGCTAACTAAATGCAACAAAAAGACGATAAAACAACAGTTAATAAAAAGCATATAACTGCCTGTTTATACGGTAATGAAACAGCTAAATCATTAGCCAACTTCACCATTAGCGATTTAAAAATGCCACGCGCTTTCCTTTGGGCATTAGGCACAATCAAGAGCGCATCTGCACAAGCGAACCAAGAACTGGGTCTACTTGATGCAGATAAATCTGTAGCAATTCAATTGGCTGCCAAAGAAGTTGCGGATGGTTTCCACGATAATCAGTTTCCCGTAGATGTCTTCCAGACAGGGTCGGGAACCAGCACGAATATGAACGCAAATGAAGTGATTGCCTCATTAGTTAAGTTAAAAAGTAATCAAACCATAAACGTTCACCCTAATGATCATGTAAATATGGGACAAAGTTCTAACGATGTGATCCCCTCTTGTATCCACTTAAGTGCAGCAAAACTTATCGCTGAACAGTTATTACCCTCGCTAGAACACTTACGTAACACCTTAGACAACAAAGCCGGTCAGCATCATGACACCATAAAAACGGGCCGTACTCATTTAATGGATGCAATGCCATTAAGTTTTGCTCAGGAAATAAGTGGTTGGAGTGCTCAAGTGAGTTATGCCTATGACCAGCTACAAAATAACTTACCAAGTTTATACAAGCTTGCCATTGGCGGCACAGCTGTAGGTACTGGAGTTAATACACACCCAGATTTTGCCACTATTGTCACTCGTACCTTAACCGAGAACACCGGTTTAACCTTCATGCCTGCCGATAATTATTTTCGGGCAATTAGTGCACAAGACACAGCGGTATGCATTAGCGGTATTCTTAAAACCACCGCGGTTAGTTTAAGTAAAATCAGCAATGATATTCGCTGGCTAAGCAGTGGACCATTAAATGGATTAAATGAAATTCGATTACCTGAACTACAAAAAGGTAGCAGTATTATGCCAGGGAAAGTCAACCCAGTGATCCCTGAAGCGGTTTTAATGGCTTGCACACAAGTCATCGGCAATGACACAACCATTACGTTGTCAGGACAATCTGGCAACTTCCAACTTAATACCATGCTACCTTTAATCGCTCATACGTTAGTGCAAAGTATTCAACTACTCAGCTCAAGCGCTAACGCACTTGCTGATAAAGTTATCAAAGATATAAGCGTGAATCATGACGAAATTAAGCAAAATTTAGCAAAAAATCCAATTTTAGTAACCGCGTTAACTGAATTGATCGGCTATGAAAAAAGTGCTGAGATTGCTAAAAAAGCATACCTAGAAAAAAGAACCGTAATAGATGTCGCTATCGAACTAACCAATATTAGTGAAGCAGAGCTTATGGCAAGATTAGATCCTAAACAGCTAATTGGTGGTGTTAATAAAACCCAATAACCGGTAGCTTTCCCAATAAAGAAAACTTTCCCCGTGATCTTTTTAGAGGTGATCACGGAGTTCTAACTCATCGATTAGTCGTTATTTAAGATGATATACCAAGCTTACTAACTCGTTAATCGTTCATTATTGAAATGGGTTAACTCAATGTTATTTTCAGTAAGAAAACTAAAAATCAAAGACAGTAAACATATTTCAATATCTGCCAATAATTAACCAGATAGTACTGTAGGCTAAATTTAATCGGAAAATATAATTTAATTAATTTTATAAATAATCGAGTTAGCTAATCAAGCTGGCTCAGCAGGCTTACTCAGTAAAGTGAAGGTATACACATAACCATAAATAGCGGTAATGATTATACTAGGTGTAACCGTTAACCATAAATTAGGCGTCTGGTTAATAAAGTTAACACCAATGGCAATGCTAGATTGAATCGCTATAGGTAAAAGTGGTGCTAACAAAGTACCTGGTATAGCGTTATTACTTAAATACTTAGCCGAGCGGTCTAAGGCATTTCTGAAGGTTCTAAAAATGGCGATGTTTTGTTTTGTTTTAGAAAACACTGTACAGATGATAGGCACAACAAATATTAATGAAAGATAACTTTGCCCAAATTTCGACACTGATTTTTCTAATATAAAAGTAAATAAAATAGTAATCGTGCCGCTTAATGTTCCTTGCACAACTGCCGATCTTAACACTAGTGATTGATCTTCACTGACTAAACCATTCGCCCAATATGACCAAGCAAAATAAAAACAAAATGAGATCCCCGCCGAAAGAATCAGTCTTACTCTAGATGACATATAAAGTTGCCTTACCTGCGCTTTAGTTAATTTTCCATACTACCGCTATAATGATGCCCTCGCGATAAATATTTATTTTCAACGACGTTGTTGCTTGATATTTTATTAACATTTGACCTGACAAAATTTAAAAGCTTCACGGCCATATCGGCTTTTTAAAAAAGTCTTAGAGTCATCGACTAGTGAAAATAAATCGATAATTGCCAGCTTAGCTAACAGTATAATCAAACTCTAATCTTTAAATGTTAACAATTCGCAAATCCATCTCTGTATATTAATGGCTGATTATTCTTAGCATATTAGCCAAAATTATCATTGAAATCAGCCTGACGAATTTTTGCACTAATATGTTCATAAAAAGATGATATGATAAGTTAAATTAATTTAACATAGCGAAGATTAGTAATGCGGATAAAATTAACTCAAGACCTAGTATGTGGCAATGACACTTTTTTAACGGGTGAAGAATACGAGGCAGTATTGATATTACCCCGTTCAACTACCGTAGAATTTATAGCTGACTCAGGTAAGAAAGTCAGAGCATTTAACTATGAATATACGACAGTAGCCTCTGCAACTGAAATATAGCAAGGTGAGTGCGATCACAGCCGTTTAACAGATCAATAAACGCTGAGAATCACAAAGTGGCTTAACTTAAGTTATATCAATTGATAGTAACCGCTTTCAAAAACACTCAATAAACGTAGTGAACGACCCAGTAGCGTCACTACGTTTTAAAAATATAACAACCTATATCGTTTTAATCATCTGCACCGTTTCAGGTTTAAAACCTAACGTTTGGTAGAAGTCGTTTGCTTTTTTATTATTAGCGAAAACTTCCAGATGCAGTAACCTGCACCCTAAATTTTTAGACCATTTCTCAGCAAACCCAATTAAAATCTTACCAACACCTAAACCCTGTGACTCAGGTGAAACAGCCAACAAAGGTATTGTTCCACACATCTCACCAGATATACTGTCTTTATGGGTTCTAACATGAATGAACCCCAAAGAAACATCACTTATTTCAGCGATAAAGGTAACGTTGGCTTGTGATGATTCAGCAAGCATTTCAGCAATATAATCAAATTGCATTTTTTGAATAACATCGTCAGAATGCCAAGATAACTGAGCAACGTCAGCTAAAATAGGTGAAAGTTTAAAAATAAACGAATGATCACTGAATTTTGCTTCCCTAATGACTAGTTCGTTATCCATAAACACTCTACATTCACACTTAAATATCAATTAAATATTAGCCGTTTAAAACGGCTAATATCACGTAGCAATAGCCTACTATTTTAGCTGTTTTTATTTATTGGGGATTTTACTTTATGCCCTAACGCATTCATATCAATGCCTTGTTCAGAGAGAATTTTCTCAAATAACGGCAGTAAAGCCCCTAGGTTTTCTTCCAGTGTATCGCGTAAAGTGTCAACAACAACTTGAGTGCCACGTTCTATCTCTATGTTAATATTTTCGCCAACAGTCTTAGCCTCAAACACTGTCATCCTTCGAGTCTCAGGAATTAACCAAACTTCAAACCACTGCTCTGTCTTATTCACTTGAGAAATGGTTAAACTAGCTCCGTTTAAGGCAATGTAGCCCTTTGGAAAGACATAGCGCTTCCATTCTTTTGACAAACCTAAACGGATACAATAATTGTCTTCTATGTGAGTAATGTTGACAATAGGGGTTTTAAAGTCCACATGCCCCGACAGAGGATGACCACCAATTTCAGCACCCTCTTTAGCTGCTCGCTCTACATTGACACAAGTATTTTTTCCATATTCGCTGAGGGTCGTTATTAAAAGGCTTTGTAGCATTACATCAAACTTGACCCTAACTTCAGACACTATTTCAGTAACCGTCAAACATACTCCGTCGACAGAAACACTTGCTCCTATTTCTAGATCAGTGCAAAAACCTTTGTTGAAATCAATAACAAAAGTTCTGATACCCTTTTCATCTGTAATATCGATAATTTTAGCTATCGATTGAATTATTCCTGTAAACATAAATATCTCTTCTTTAATTAGCAACACGCTTAATACTCATACATTGTTAAGCAGTGAAAAAAATGAACGTTATTGTCGGATAAGCTATGCCAATCAGTTTGATGTTATCACTTAAGGATATCAAATTGTGTTGAGGCATTGAATGGTTAGAAGTTTCGATCTGCATATTTAATTAAAAACATCAAAAACTATACTTTATTTTTCGCTGTGACCAAATAATAAATCAAATAAGATAGTTTCAATACGGTATGAATTTTCAAGATTTTCCATAGCCATCTCTCGTTCTTCTTTAGTTGCATCAGGTTAACCAAACAATTCATAGTAATCGCCTGCTTTGGCATTATTATGAGCTCTTTTATTTAATGCTGTACTGGAGACACGACCGGTGAGTAAAAAGAAAACGATAAAAATAAAGACGCTGCAATAACACTTATCAGTAAACACAAGTTATATAAGCTAAAATAGTTGGCTAAAATTTGAAAAAAATAGCAAAGCCAACCTTATTTAATGACTTCAAGTATGAAGCTATCAGGTGTTATTTATCGTCATTTTCAGAGACAACTTGCTCGTCTTCTGACGGTACCTCCTCCACAGCTGATTTTTTCAAACGTTTTTCTTCCTTTTTTTTCTTTTTAGCTATTTCTTTCTGACGCTTTTCGAAAGAGTAATTTTGCTTAGCCACTCGTATTCTCCTATGGGTATCTTAAATTTCTAGCATGAATAATACGGCATCCTCGGAATAATTGCGCCCTTGATTACCATTATAATAGATAAAATTAAGGGATAATGCTTTTATTTCATCTGTCGTATCAGGCTATTAGGCCTTTTTAATGATGCCAACAACAAATATCAATATAACCGCCCCCGCAGTCGCCGTAACAATTGTACCAATGACTCCGCCAGCAGATATACCAAGTAAGCCAAAGACAAAGCCACCAACCACTGCGCCTATAATGCCAACAACGATATTACCGAGTAAGCCAAAGCCAGCCCCTTTCATTAACCTTCCCGCTAACCATCCGGCTAAAGCACCGATAGCTAAAAATATCACCAATTCTGTTAAATCCATAAATTCACCTCTGCTATTAAGTCTTTTTCAATGCGCGACAATCTGTCACATTACAATCGTAAAATATAAGTTGGCTATATCTACAGTAAACAACACTAGTCAACTGTTTGTTAATTTAAAACACACCAAGAGTTATAATTAATTTTTCATCTTTTACTTCCAATGATTTCAATACTGCTTTGGCTAATTTGTGTTTTACATTATCATCTTTAAATTTATAAACTGGATAAACGGCCATCACTTTTGAAAGCATGGCCTGCGCAATATCTTGTATTTTTGGAGTGAAATTTTTAGGAACTTTATCAATGGCTAAACTAATAATTGTAGGGTTTTTAAAATAAAACTCACCTTTTTTAGGCTCATAATCTAATGTGCCTTTAATCATTACTTCACCGCTACCCTTAATTCCACCGGGAGCACTAGCGTCAATATTTGCACGAATACCTATTTCATCACTTTCTTTTAGTAAATCTATTGTAGGATTTGATAGGGTAACAGTGACAAAATATTTCTTTTTTTCGATTGGCATAAAAGCTGATATTTTTTCTTGTATCTCTTGTTCTGTGATTTCCTGTGTGTAATCTAACGCAACAGCAAACTGACTCAGTAGCGATAAAAAAACAAACATAATGCTTCGAAACATAACTTTTCCTTAAAAAATAACAACACTTTAAACAAAATATCATCTAGCTAAAAATAAACGACACCGTAATAAATGCCAACTATTATTTTCGTCTAAATCATATATTAAATATTATGCTCTTCTTCGTGTAAAACAAAACTCACCAATTTATGTACAATAGGAGATATAATTAAAATAGTTGGAAAGGCAAAGATAAAAGCGAAACTCCACGCTTTTAACCATATAGGAACAATATTCGTCACCATACCTACGTTAAACACACTAATAACAAAAGACATTACGCAGGACATAAGTAACGCCATAAAAAAAGAAAATACAACTTTGTGATATTTACGTGAAATCATCTTAAATACTCATAGATTGTTCTAAGACTCAGTGTTTTGCTGAGATTAAAAAGAAAATTTTTATGTCTGTTAACTTTGCGCTAAATAACCCCGTTCATTTATTAGCTTCGCCGGTAATTTAATTATTTATAAAATATCTATCAGGGAAAGAACCTAAGGTTGCCATTATTTAAACAGCTTATTGTATTTTTTTACAAGTA
The DNA here is from genome assembly GCF_014077195.1 of Colwellia sp. BRX9-1. NCBI lineage: Bacteria > Pseudomonadati > Pseudomonadota > Gammaproteobacteria > Alteromonadales > Colwelliaceae > Colwellia > Colwellia sp. BRX9-1. Next base: position 14,561 of record NZ_JACGVM010000013.1, on the reverse strand, counting down.
GACATATCTTTTGAAAGTTCTGTTATATATAAACCATTTTTACCGTGAAAGCGGTACACCATTATTACCCCCAAATTGATAAAACTTTCTAACGCTTTATTCGCACATAATGTACCTATCAACACTTTCTCAATAATTGGTTCAAAAGCCTTTACATCAAGTTGGTCAGCACTGTAATTTATCATAGTGTTATTATAGATAATGAAATTTTTGAATGTTGCTGCGTAATCAAGTCTTGTTTCTTCATCAATTATTTGAGCACCTTTAGCGTTAATTTTAGTAACTGCCTTAGTTAACTCTTGCGATAAAGATCGCTCTAATGGGGTCTGTTCAGCATGACACAACAACGATGTCGTTAAAGCGATAGGTAATATAATTTTTATTAAATCCATAAAGGTAATTTCCTTAAAAATCGAAAACTTGAAGGGATAAATTAGTTGATTAAAATATATCACACAACTCACCGTAACAAATTTAGTCGTTGCACTATAAAGCGCTGGTTTTACCTAAAGTATCAACTGCAATTAAAGCAATAAATCTAACGAGTATACTCAAAACTCAGCAGGCCATCATTCATTGTAACTTCCCTAAAACCATTAGAAATCAACACTTTTTTAGACGCTTTATTTTCGGGTGCAGTATGAGCAATAATACTATTGGTTTCTTCGAAGGAGCAGGCATGAGAAATGAGCAGGTTAACAATTTCTGTTGCATAGCCACGACATTGCCAACTAGGTAGCACAGAATAGCCAATCTCAACTATTCCATTACTATCTGGGGGACCAAAATATCCACCTGATCCCACGAGAGTTCTTTCTCCTGAAACGGCAATATTTATAGCATACCAGCCATACCAACCTTCAGCTAATTTACCGCCTTTTTCGAAACAAGAAAGAAAAAACTCCATTGCATCTCGGTCATATTCACCGCTAGGCCAATCGCTTGAAACAGATGCATTTAATTTTTCAGAAAGTAACAAAGGTGTTTCAAGTTCAATGTGAAGATGAGCGGCTGATGATGATATTAATTCGATGCGTTTTGAATTTAAATTTTTAATGATTTTTATTTACTCTATCGATTACGTTTTTTAACACTTATCCATCAAAGACTATTTTAGCTTCTGCTTCAACTTAACAAAAATCACTTAAGCATTTGATAAAAAGTCAATTAAAGCCTTTTTTTTGTTTGGAATGAATCAAAAAACAGCCCTCTTAATACTCATTCTCAATGACTTATATCGCAAAATCACTCAGAAATAAAATAATAACCTTTAAATAAAGCGGGACGAAATGCAAAACCACTTAATGCTCTTAGTGGTGTATAAGATATTATATTGCCGGTTGAGACAAAGCTTGAAACAACTCTTAACTGACCGTTTTCAAATTTAAATTTTAGCTGCTCATCGAGCGCGTAAACTCGACTGCTAACACCGCAATTAAAAGTGATGGCAGGTTCAAATTCATGGGTCAGCGTATCCATTTCGTTTATGGGTAATAGCTTACTCATAAGCATGCCATCAATATTAACCGCATACTTATTCAAAAAATCCTCTGCCGCAGTGCAAGACAAGGAAAAGCTTAATAGTATAAATGATAGTGTTTTCATTCGATCTCCCTATCGTTCTTTGTCGCTAAAGTTGCGGTCTGTAATAGACGGGCCCTCAACTGTCATTTATCCGTTTGATTCACTTGTTTTAAAGTCTTTATAATACAGTAAAAGCAAAGGTTAATTTACAATCGATATATTTAAGCATGCGATTGACTATCACAGGTATATCAAAGCATTTAGTACCTGAAACCGAGCTAACCGATACAAATATATCACAGTCTTCAATATTAACTCTTTGTCGGACATAATAGTCACTAATGTCGTCGAAGTTAGTGTCTGTTAAGGGTACACAAACAACATAAACATTATTTTCAACATTTTTATCGCACAATGAGCCTAGTATCTCTCGCTCGAGTGTAAAGGCTTGCATCTTATCTAATCGATTGAACCTGAAGCTTATTGAAGCCCTAGTCTTTGAATTTTCCACCAAACTCTCTATTTTGTATAACGCCAAATAATCAGCGAAGTAATGTAAGCTAAATAATACAACGAAGTTAAATAACGTCGCCAGTGCTATGAAGTGATAGTAAACGGGTCAAGTATTCTAGACCTGTAAATGACCTAAATTTCTTTTTTCATTACGCCTGCGAACTCAAGACCACCTTCAAGTTCACGAAAATCTACGTTAACCAGTTCCCAACCAGCACTGCCAAGTGTATTGAGATAACTTTCAACATCTTCTCGTTTTCTCCCTTTAAACAGTCCTGCTGTCTCAACATCTCTGGTATCTACTATTTTATATTTGTACTGTTTCATCAATTTTATCCTCAAAATAATTCAATAATGCCGGCCTCAAACTTAACTAAGGAGGTTTATTACCCGCCCTTAAATTGTTGCTTATAAATTCTATATTTTATTTAAAGATACGCCATCCCTTAAAACTGATTGCCATTGGGTAAGTTGATTTAATTTATAGCTTCTCTCGATAATATTTGTGTCTCTATCAAGCTTTACTACATAAGGAACAGCACGCCCTTCGTTTCCAAAATAACGTTTCTGCAAGGCCATTGTGCCCTCACTAGCTATCCACACTTTACCCGTAAAACCAGTTTTAATTAACATGCGGTTAATTTCATCAATATCATCATCCAAGGCAACAGCTAATAAATTAATGGGTAATTGCTTATTAGCGGTCACTTTCTCTAGCGTCATTAAAGATTTGTAGCAAGGAGTGCACCACGAAGCAAAAAAATAAATAACGGTATCGTTCCCCTTAAGTTCATCAAAAGAATGACGACTTCCTTGAAGGTCTATTAAATCTATTCTTTGAATGGGCTTGTTTACAACAGATGTAAAAGATGGCGATAAAAAGCCCAGGTAGTTTGCCCCAGCAAAGCCAATAAAAAATAATATAGGTAAAGAAATTAACATCCATTTTTTCAACGTCGTACTCCAATGTTTATTTAGCGCTGCTTAACCAGTCTTATTTGTCATCAGCCTGATAAGTGAATAAACCAATGAGTGCTTCACTCACGAAAATAACACCATACTGAATAACAACAACAAACATAAATCCAATACCTGCTTGAGCAGAAGGCGTTATGCCAAATAATAATACTGCGCATAATAGTGAAACAATAACGCCAGCTATCGCCCTACACCCTATTAACAAAGGGCTACTATAAGCGGCTCGATTTGCAAGCAAAAATACCAGCAGGTAAGGGAGCAAAATAAAAATAGCTTCCCAAAAACCAAACCCCCAATATTTATAAGTAACCGCTATTAAACTAATTAACGATAAGGCTTTACTATATTTATAAAGATTCAATTTAATCATTTGCATTCCTTTGCTCATCCGCTCTCAGTAGAGAGTAATATTATCATTGGCAAAATGCCAAATTAGTAGCACAGCTATTTGCGTTATTGCCTGCCCTATTTAATTTATTATCGTTAAGTTTAACTAGTTTACTTTAGGTTTTCTCAAGAATACTGTTAAGTTCAGCCCTTAAACGTATTAGAGAGTCTAAGTGATTGTTTGAGGATTTTACCCCTCCATATTCAGCTTGTCTAGATTGAGAAAATTTAACAATATTTAAGGCCATGTCTATTTTCTCAACTAAAGCAGCACCCTCTTCAGGTATCGGTTTTATCCACTGTAATGAAGTTGATAGATCTTCAGTCCCTTTTTTAGATAATAATTTTATTAATTCACACGCGTTCATATAATACCTTTACTGATTATGCCCATTTATAGGCAATAAATATCTAGCTAAAATATTGAGAAGATTATAATAACTATTTTTTGTTTAACTAAGCCTTTAAGCCCCAAACCAACAAAAGTTAATAATAGACCTATTGCTGTGATGAGATACACACATTTCCCTTGGCAGCCAATAGTCAATTCACTGTTAAGTATACCTTTTAACTAAAAATCAACGTAAAAGCAATGATGAGCATAGTAAGTCCAACAATAAATTCTAGCACTTGCCATGACTTTGGTTGTTGAAATAGCGGGGCTAAAAATCTTGCTCCATAACCCAAACTAAAAAAGAAAGTGAATGAAGCTGAAATTGCCCCTAAGGTAAATTCAATTTGCTTTCCCTCATATTGTGTTGAAATGCTCCCTAAAAGCACCATAGTATCGAGGTAAACATGAGGATTTAACCATGTAAAAGCAAGACAGATAGCAATCGTTTTTAAGACTGAATGCTGTACTTTAGCTTCTGGTGTTAAGACATGACGTTGACTGAATGCTGACTTAAAACTAAGTGCAGAATAAACAATAAGAAACAAAGCACCGCCATAACGGGCATACGTTTCAATAAAAGGATACTCATTTACAATAGCGCCAAAACCTGCAACACCCAATGAAATTAAAATGGCGTCAGAAATAGCACAAATAGTACAAATTAATAAAACATGTTGTTTTTTAATTCCCTGCTTCAAAACAAAAGCATTCTGAGAACCTATTGCAAGGATAAGAGAGAGGCTAAGAAAAAATCCTGCGAAAAAAGTTGTCATATAAATTATCTTTTCTAGTTGAATAAAAATCAAACACTACGATTAACCCTTTATACAGGGGGCAATAAAATAGCTTTTGTTAGCAGCTAAGTAAACTTTAAAGTTTACGAATGCCACTGTGCGGCTATTAGGCACATAGCGTGTTGAGATACTTGCTTTAACCCGAAGGCTTTGTTCTTGTATAGATTAAATATTTTTTTCAGATAGCACTCATTGTAAAATCATTTTCATGATGTGAGTTTATTTTCATGTAAAACTTGCTGAATATACGGCCACTTTTTCTTAGTGTATTCATCCCTATCGTCTTTATAAGTAATGGCTAATTCTTGTTTTAAATTTGCGTATCCGTTAGCGATAACTGAGTTTGAACGTAATAAATTTCTGAACCTTAAACGTTCATTCCAGAGTGGGCTTTCAAACGGCACCAAATGTAAGTGATGTGTGCGAAATTCATCTGAAGGTTTGCAAAACCAATGCATAACTTCAGGCTTATAAGGCCAATATTTATAACCGTTTTGGACAAGCGTTATAATAGCAGGTTGAGCGAGTTCCAAAGACTTAACGCCAAACATTATATCTATTATCGGTTTAGCAATCATGCCCGGAACAGCAGTACTACCTACATGTTCAACAGAACCATAAAGCCAATCACCTGCAACAGCTATTAGGCGTTTTTTTTCTGCTGCAAATTTATCATCCCAAGATGGATTATACGCTTCAAGAACGATTGCGGCTTGACTGATATTTTGTAGTTCCTTTGTCATTAAACCTCACCAAGTGCAAAATCACAGTCGATTATTATATTAAGTACAGTGAAAAAATTGGGGTTAAATGTTATCAATTATGCGATTGGTTATCTTCCATTACAAACCATTTTCTACCATGGTTTTAATTTTAATAGCCTTAACGAAATGATCTAATCTGTGAGTCTGTATCCACCATGTTGCAACTTCCATAAGTAGTTCAGGTGTTTCATTTTTATTAGCAAAAAAGGCATAAAATGATAGTCCAACGTTGTCACCATTACTCGCTATTTTTTTATTACAAACGTCGATAATTTTTAATCGTAACTCTGCTTTCATTGTTTACTCATCGCCTTTAAATTTACCATTAACCCACAGATCTATAAGGTATATTAACGGCTTTATCTTTTATAAACATCAATCTATGCAAATACCTGATGAGTCAGTTAACGTTTCTATTTTAGATTCAATTAACAGAAACTATACAAAGCACTTAACATTAATTTGAGTGATTTTAGTGACTTGACCACGGCATTGTTAAGTCTTTATCTCTTGAAGATGGTTATATAAATGCATGACATGTGCTATTTCATACTCCGCTTTCGATAGCTCACCGTAGGCAAAATGCGGCGCAAGAATCCCCTGATAACGGCTAAAGTTGAGCAGAGATTGTTTTAAACGAATGAGTGCGTGTGCTGAGTCTAGATGTTTAATAATAATTGGAGCACTTGGAATAGGCTCTCCTAAGTCATGTGTCATCTTACCCTTAGATGCAAAAATCGAGAATGCGAGTTGACCAACCGTACTCTTAAATAAATTCGATTTATGTTCTGGAAATTCAGACATTGAAAACTCTACACTTTGTGCGCAATGGGTAAATATTTGATATGGGTTCCATTCGCCTTGGTGGATAAGACTTTCATCAGATAAATCATCTAGATTTTTTAAAGCCATCTCTACAGTAAGGCTATTTTTATTGCCCTCTTTAATCAGGGTAAATGCGCCGGCACCTACTCCTAAAATAACTCCGCCACCTACCAGTGAAGCTTTAACAAACTGTCTACGTTTCATTTCAAATCCTTAAAAATTATTCTCCCAATAGGAGGCTAAGTTTAGTGAACTAAAGGTTATTGACCGTCCTAGACAAAAAAGCACAGCTAAAATTTTCCCGACTTGAATGACTTATGTTGGCTCTGTTATAAGAGTTATTATTTAAATCGATCTTAAAGTAAAAACATTAAGTATCGTTCGACTTTCTCTCTTGTTCCATTTTAGCCATTCTAATATTTAATTCTATAAGAGACTTTTGAATATCCATTAACACAGGGTTAGATTTAGAATGGTTCCTTATTTCTTCTTCACGAAAGCCGAGTCTGGAATCAAGGTAACCAATAATCAACGACAATAAAACGAAAGTGAACAATATAATTGGCACTGCAATCATTGGACTTGTAAAGACAAATTCAGTGACAAAATTATCACCTAGTGATTTAATAAAAACGAAAATTATCAGGAGGAATTGTACATATCCAATATACATTTTCGACCTATCTATGTAGACCTTCCATCGAATCAAAGTTTTTTTGTTAAGTCGTGAAATCAAGTAAACTCCTAGGGGTATGACGCCACATTAAGCGTCAGAATATCAGGTAAAGTATTAGGTAAAGTATTAGGACGAAGCAAACGATATTTCTTTGCAAGGATATGTGAATACCCCTTACTGAGAAATTATTGATACCGCATCACCCTGGAATTTTGGGCTGCCCAGCAATTATTAATAAGATCTACAGGTGAAGTCCAGCAAACATAATCCCATTTTACTGCGCTAAAGTTACCACAAAAAAGAACTCAAACAAGCAGGAAATCATTTAATTAGCACCGTGAGTAAATATAACCTCCGCTAAGCGACTAAGCGCAGTTTACTAGCGCTAGCAAAAGGCTACTTTAGCTTTAATTAGCTAGTGTGATTTTCTTATGAGATAAAGTTTTTTTCCATAATGTCTATAATAACAGCCTCTGACAGTTCATTTAGTGCGTATTCAGCCGACGAATAAATATCACCTTCTTTGCTACCCAATGCTATTTCTATAGTATCAGGCTTCTCATCATGGATGAGTACCACGATCTTCTTGTTCTGGGCTATGCAATCAATGGTAATCGCATCAGCTTTCATGCCTTGGTTACGTAGGTTTTTATCCATTATGCCCATCAATGTATCAACATTATCAAATTGGTTGTAGAACGAGTCATTCGCCTTAGCGACAATCTCTGATACCTTTTTTAGTGTACTTTTCATTTTATTAACCTCAACAAAGATAAATACCCTACCCAAGGATAAGTAATTATTAGCTATATTTATAAGAAATGGCGCGAATCAAGTGTGAACGCTCATTGTAAACGTGTTGAATACCGATCAACCCTCTAATTTAATAAGATATTTATGCCTATTAAAATCAAAGTGACACCACCCAAGAATTCAGCCTTACTTTCTAACCAAGTACCCGTTTTAGCGCCAATTAACACGCCCAACCAACTGAAGAAAAAAGTCATGCTACCAATAATAAAGCAAGCGACGAATGGATTTACAGCTAAAATGGTAAAAGTAAAGCCAGCTGCCATGGCATCAATACTGGTAGCGATGGCAAGTATTAGCATAACGCGATGAGTTACTTTTACAATATCATCTTCTATGCCTTCAGAAAAAGATTCATAAATCATTTTAACACCTATGAGCAAAAGCAATAAAAAGGCTAGCCATGTAGCATAAGACTCCATCCAACCTAGTATTCCTCGTCCTCCAAGATAACCCAATAAAGGCATCACCCCTTGAAATAGCCCAAAATATACTGCTGACATTAATGCCAAAGGTGTAACCTTGCTATTGTGTTTTGCCCCTAAGCCAATTGATACTGCAAAAGCGTCCATACTCAATGCCACAGCTAAAATTAATACTTCATTCATCAAGCAATTCGACCGTTAAATAAAAAAACATAAAAAAACCAACACAAAATTAAAAGTAAATTACAGATAAAGGAATGTTGACTAGAATAAAAGATACACTGTTTTGTTGGTTGTTATAGAGTTCAAGGTCCGAGCCTTAAAACGATAGTTGTAAAAAAGCCACCTAATCGACTAATTAGACCAATAAAACCTGCTAGGTATCTTACTAAGCACTCATTTCACCATCTAGCGTAGAGAGAATAAGTGCTAAGGTTATTATAGATCTGATGGCTGCCCTAAGTCACATTTTTTACACTTTAATAGGTGGCCTAACAACGAATCGCGTCCCTTTTCTGTTATTACCCTAGGGCGACTTATAAAAGGAGGGTTATGTCTGACATGCTGAAAGTGACCACATTTTAATTCAGCGACCCAATCATCTTCTTCATCTTTATGATAACCGACAATAGATTGATTCATTAATACCTATCACAATTTGTTTAGAGGTGAAAAATAATCGTTAAATAACAGAGTAAAAAACAACGACCAAGGACTCATCCAAGTTTTAAATATAATATCAAATAAATTTTATTTGCTTAGTATATCTAAAGCTAAAATTCCCCACATAAATAATACCGCTAAAAAATTTATATTAAATACACTGCCTCTCAGGCGAATGTTTGTTGAAACTATCTGAACAATACTATGCACCACACGTCCGATAACAAACATCCAAGCAGCCCATAAATATGCGCTTTGATATAAATCGGGCCGCGCAATTAAAATGATACAGATAACATAAAATAATACCGGCCATTCAAATTGATTTGAGAGATTAGCGCTAGTGCTTTTCTCTAAGTTAAAAAAGGGATGACAATCATCTGTATTTTCAACAGTACCCCAAATATTTGGAGCACGTATTATTGTTAGTAATACATACAGAATGACTACCCATAAAACATAAGATAATAATGGTCCAAATAAAGCGTATTCATTGATAACTGTCATATTTTAAAATTCACCTAGCGCCTTCTAAAAGACTAATAATGCTTAGCTAAAATATCGAGGAATAAAAAAGCCAATGGTTTGTTATATATAAAAAATAAAATTTTACGTTATTTGTTTGCGGCTACCGGCTTAGAAAAGAAAACAAAAGGGATCGCTAATGGACCAACAAGCAGTGCAGCTAGCACCCATAATGTTTTATTAGCATTACGGTATTTAGCTACATAAAAACACAAAACCATACTGATTAAACTTATAATAAATAAGATCACCATTATTATTCACTCCAATCTATAAATAAAGACACTAAAATTAAACAGACGATTATAGAGACAAATAATGTTCCATTAAAAAGCAAGTTATTGATGGTAAAATAGTCGATGAAGGAGTAAATAGCTAACGGTTATTTTTATACTTGGTATTTTATTATATTTTAATTGTTTAGATAAGCCACTAACACAATGGATAGCACATAAAAGGATATTCCTAACAGACAGATTAAATTGATTTTTTTAGACCTTATCTTCTTAAAAGAAGCAAAATCATGAAATTCTATTTTAAACTGACCCAAGGTCAGTATTTTTAGAATCAAGCCGCCAGTCGTATAAAAAATAAATCCAAATATAGTCTCAATTAATAACCAAACAAATATATCTATAACGAAACTCATAAGACTTACTCCTAAAAAAACATTCCATTAGTTACTGATTTTTAATGGAATGTCTGGCAAAAAAAACAACGTTTATCTGTCAATAATGTAGCTTACTTATTGATGACATATTCTTTAACATCAAATGATTCAACTAACGAAAACATCTTACTATTTAAGCCTAAGTCACGAAAATTATCTAATGCTATTTGGTCTTGCCATTTTTCAAATATGTTAACTTGGTTAAATTAAATGGGAACATGCTCTTTTTAGCATAACTTGTTAGGCCGTCACCTGACAAAAATATACTTTTGTTCGAAATTAATAAGCGTTTAAACATGTCTAGTAATTATCAAAACACACCAAGAGTAACAAATGAACACCAAAAATTTCACCAATATATTTTTAATTGGCATTTTTTCTAGTATTGCCTTTATTGTAATCCAACCTTTATTTGGAATGCTTACGTTAACTTCAAGACACGCATCAGCATATATAAACGTAGGTAACTATAATGAAACTACCGCCATTGCATTATCATGGCTTGTACATAGTAGCGTATCTGTGTTTTATACGTTTATTGCTAGCATTATTTATAACTTTAACGCTTCATATTTAGTAAGTGTTGCGCAAGTAATAATTTTAGGATGGCTAACAACACTTACAGCAACCCCTGCCAATGAATGGGTTGTAAAACTGATAACTACAGGACAATTTACATCAATTACGTCTTTATCTGAGTTGAACACTGAAATTGGCCCTAAATTGTGGCTTCATATTTTATTTTTTGCATTCGTATTAACCGGACTGGGACTTACTAGATTAATCAGTTCACCCAAAACATCCGTTTAAACAACTTACAAGCTCACTGCATATGAAGCTTGAATTAATTTTTCAGCTTCTTTAATAGTCAAATTTGATGATTTACAAATGACATAACCATTAACTTGAGAGATGATATATTTAGGGGGAAGGTCTCTGGGAATATGTTCAAACTCTCTTTCTACAAGCTCAATTGCGGTAAAACCAGCGATACCACATAACTGCGTAGCTCTACGATTAAAGATTTTATGAGCAGCCTTATGGTCACTCCATGGGGCAAAATTTGTTTTTGCTACAATAGAATAAAGCCCTTTCTGAAGCTTATTGTCAGAAAATCCACCACCTAAGGCATTTGGCCCATTATTTAAATTATGATTGGACACAGTACAACCACTTAACAAAAAGACTAATACAACATACTTTGAAATTTCCAATATCATTCCTTTAATATATAACGCCCTATAACAAGCAAAAATTAATTAGCTAAAATGCTCAACGACCTCAGAAAAGCGAGCTATGTTGCATTTATACCAATGCTAGAATAATTAATAACCCAACCTTCACTCAAAAAAACATTACAATTAAACTGCTTTTAAGGGTAACTTAAATAAGGTGTACAAATTATTTTTTAGATCCACAGACAATAAAGGCGATATAATATTAAGTATGGAACCGCTTAAGTGATCCGATAAAATAGAGTCGAGGATTATTTTTAGTCTTAAAAATTTGAGCACGTTTAGCGTTTTTATACTGCCATGTTTTATCATTACTTTGCGTGAAAGCGCTTTCCATAGTTATTAAGTCACCTGAGTGAGCTAAAAAATAGTTAATCCCCCATTCGAAAGACTTATTATATGCCCCTCTAAATCACACCACCGGCTTTCAAAATAATAGCCGTTACTGCGAGCAAAAACGCCCCTGAATAAACCATTTTCCCAGAATATGCGGCTTTGTCCCAATTCATAGCACAATAAACTAATGAAAGAGGAAAGCACAAAAATACAGACCAACCAAATAAGTGCTGTTTATTTCCCAGAGCTACAATAGCAGCAAAAATAGAACCTATAACCAATAGCATTAACCCTATGGACCCAGTTAATAACGCCACTACTATAATGTTTTGAACCATACTTAACTCACACCTGTATTTACGATAAAAATAGAGAAATAATACCACGTTAAGAGCTAAATCTGTTAGGTACAAACAACAGCCAACTTTTATTTAGTGTTGCATTAATGCCTTGTAATGTAACTATGCTAGATTGATGAAAAATAACTAATAGCTAACTCTATTGCCTTCTTGGTAATTACCGATTAGGAGGAGGCATCCACAAAGCTAATCCTGTGTATACAATAACAATGATGCCTCCAGTCAATAGTGCGGTGAGTAAAAAAGCGATTCTAACTTTATAGGGATTAATCCCCTGATATGCAGCTATTCCACCAGCAACTCCTGCTAGTATGTTTTTTTCTGATTTAGGAAGCTTACCAAAATCCATTTTTATACTCCTAGTTATATAACGCCAAGCTAAGTGGCGATAAATTGTTGGCCAAAATAAGTGGGGCACGAGAACGGCCAACTGTTTGTTATCTGTGTTTAATAGCTTATGTTGTTACAAGCCGAAAAATATCCAGTGACTTTTAAACCTTTCCTTAAGGTTTGAATCCGTTTGTATTACCGATGAAATTTGAGAACACTCAAATGTTAATTCAGATTGTCCTTTAATAGCTGCAATTATATTAGGGTAAATCACCAGTACATTTTCTATTACAACCGAATTTAATAATTTAATATTAACAATTGAAGCATCCTGCTTGAACTCTTTGAAGGGACCATCCCTTTCGATTATTTGTATGGATATTTCAAATTTAGCCAACGCCTAACCTTCCTTTACAACATAACGCCCCATTAAGAGCCGACTGTTATTAATCATGCTTGAATGCCTTATATGGACCATTTTTGATCGACTTTATCTGCTTTCTTTCGGCCTCAGTTAATACATTATACCAGCGAGGATAGGACCAACCATAACCCCATCTAAATGACGTAGGAAAATATGGGCTTCCTCCCACTCGCACACCTGCTAACATTAGCTTGGCAATTTGTGGCTCGCCAGTTTTTGAAACACACTGATGAAGTTCTTTATCTGCAACCAACCTCTCTTCATAAGTTCCACCTTGCCAATAAGCATAATCGTGAGCAGTGCAGCAAGATAACCATAGCTCTTTATGATCAAATGTACCGTCAGGGAAAGAACTGCACCCATCTGATGTGAAAGGTTTAATATTGTCAGCTTTAACTGTCACTGAAAAAAGTAGGAGGATGAAAACAAAAACTATACGCATACACTTTCCATGATTAACACAAACGCCTAATTAACAGGCAAAAAATTGGTTGGCTAAAATAGCGATGATGGAACAAATAGCCAAGTGTTTTTTGTCCAACTTGAGTGGCTTAGGTATTTAGAACACCCAACCTGCAACTATTGATAAATCTTTTACATCATGGCTAAAAGAACCACTTACATCATTGACAGCATAGCTTTCATTTACAGATAATAGTGAGTACTCAATGCCAAGATATAAATCTTCTGAAAACTTATATTCTGCGCCTAATGAATAATATAAATCATTTCCACTTCCATCACTAACTGGTGGAGGGCTAAAATTTGTAAGTTTTTTTGGCGTATAGTTTTTATATGACCAGTGAGCAAGTCCAACCCGAGCATTAACAGTAAAGTTAGTGACTAACTCTATTTCACCTTTTATTCCAAACCTAATAGATTCAATTTCAATAGGTATAATTGCTTCTGCGGTATAGTCATGCTCAGAACCTAAACAGCAATCTCCGCCAGAAGGTGCACCTGTGATCGAAGTAGGATAATAAACTGTAAATTCATTAACCACACTTCCATGATCATGTTTAGCAAGTTCAATTGAAACATTATCGAAAAATTTAACACCGAATCTAAACCCAAATGAACTATCATTCAAAGTTGCAGAATAGCTCTCATTTGAAACTTTTGGATTTAAGAACGATTTAATTTCATGTTGGGATTTACCGATAAGTATTTCTGATACGAAAACTGTTTCCCCTAAAGCAAATAACGGGAATAAAGTTAAAATCATCCCAATAATATTTTTTTTCATTTACATCCTTTAAAATAAATACAAACTCTGAACTAGAGAAATACTTAACGCCCTACTAACAGGCAAAAATTGTTTGCTAAAATGTTGAGGAACGAACAACAGCCAGCTGTTATTTGAACGTCTTATTATACTACTGGTTCTGAAACCTCTACAGTTTGATTTTTAAGCTTATGATAACTAAATGTTCCTCTTACCCCACCAATGAGGATCACAATAAATAAAATCGCTAAGAAAGGTACTGACGGGTTAGTTATAAACATACTAACTTGTTCGATAATATAAAAAATTAAACCAAACGTTGCTGCGAATCGGCTTAGTTTCCAAATACCAAATGCAATAAGTATAAAAATAAATGAATCGACAAATGCCCAAGCATCAATTCCTAAAATGGGATCGTTATACATACCATATAAGGCAAATGCGGCTGTAACTGTAGCAACAAATAATGCTACGAACATAGAACCTTTGGTAGCAGCTTTGGCAGACTCTATTGTTGATACATCAGGCCAGTAGAAATTGTCTTTTTTAGTATCACTCATGCTTAAATACTCCTTGCAGCATAGACACAATGACTCCCCACAAGGTGCTAGCCTCTAAATGTGGGTTAGTTTTACAAACCAGAGCCATAATATATGTGTCAACATTATCAAACAGAGGCTAGCATGATAAAACATAACATACTT